>DAINOB010000245.1:0-3706 GCA_036735585.1 Cytophagales bacterium
TAATTCTTTTCAAAATTGCAGCTTTGGAAAAGATTTTCTTTTTGTAGAGCTGTTCCAGCAAATCGGGTCGAGATGTTACTATATATTTTCTGTCTTGGAGACCATTTTTCTTGGTATCCATCGGTTTTGATAGTGCCTCCAAACGCCTAAGTTTCCTATGATTTTGTACATTGGGAAGTAGCAACTTAAGGTGTTTTTTACCACGGGTCCTAAGTATAGCCAATGTAAACAAAGTCGAATCTCTACCATTTATAATGAGGTCTTTTCTGAAAGGTTTGATCACCAAATCAGTGTCATTTGTTCTATTTACTACCATCTGGTATTCTTGCATCCACACCTCTCGAGCTTCTATCCGCACAGTATCCCCCTTATCGATCACATAGGTGCCGATATAGCGTGTAGGAAATTCTGTGAGTGGCGGCACCCCTTCAGGTTGTGGTTGTGTCACCAATACCGATACGCAGCTATTGAGGCCAATTAACAAGATAAAAGCAGGAATTAGAAAGTGATTTTTCATAGCAAAACTTTAAATTCAGAGTCTTAAACGGAATGTCGAGAATAGGAGTATACCACTCATCAAATTTAAACTAGTTTTGGGATAAGATACGATGTTTGCCATAGTTGATATAGAAACCACAGGGGGAAATGCCAGATTGCATCGGATCATTGAATTGGCAGTGGTCTTACACGATGGTGAGCGAGTGACTGCAAAGCATCAATGGCTCATCAATCCAGAAACCGGCATTCCCTCTTATATCCAAGGGCTCACCGGCATTTATCCGCACATGCTAGCCGATGCGCCTACCTTTGCAGAAATCGCTGAAGAAGTATATGAAGTGCTTCAAAATCAAGTGTTTGTAGCCCACAATGTTTCTTTTGACTACCCCTTTGTGGAGGCTGCTCTGCAAAAGCATGGATTTGAATTGGACAGTATGAAGCTATGTACGGTTCGGGCCTCTCGAAAAATCATTCCTGGCTTACCCTCCTACAGTCTTGGCAGGCTTTGTGAAAGTTTAAATATTGAGATTGATGGCAGGCACAGGGCTTATGGAGATGCAGCAGCCACTGCCTCCTTGTTTTCCCTGCTTTTGCAAAAAGACTCTGAAGCCTATATCGAGACTTTATATAAAAAATCTAAACGGACTATTGCACTTCCCCCCTTACTGCCTCAAGGCATCTTAGAAAAGTTGCCTTCTACTTCTGGGGTTTATTATTTTCATGATGCTCATGGCAAAGTACTCTATGTAGGCAAGGCATTGGATATCAAAAAAAGAGTAAAGAGTCATTTCAGCGGCCAAGGCGATCTAAGGTTTGAAAAGTTCTTTAGCGAATCCCTATCTGACATTACCTGGCAGGAAACAGGCTCTGAGATCATGGCATCTTTGTTAGAAGTGCAGGAGATTAAGCGTCTTTGGCCCAAATACAACACTTCCAGCAAGCATCGCAGAAAAGAGTACGGTTTGTGTCTCTTTGAAGATAGGCAAGGCTATCTGCATCTCAGCATCGCAGATCAGATGAAGGGGGCAAGACTTATCAAAAGGTTGGGCTATAGAAGTCAAGCGCAGGAAGTGCTCTTAGACTTGGTGGAAAGATTCTCACTCTGTGCCAACTTATGTCATCTGGAACATAATAGAACCGGATGTTCACTCTATCAAGTAGGCACATGCAAAGGTGCTTGCCTTCATCTGGAAGATCCTCAATCGTACAATGAACGGGTGAATGCCGGATTGGATTATTTAGAATCGAAAGGAGAAACATTTTTTATTGAAGAGCAAGGGAGAACAAATGATGAGCGCACACTTATTCTTATTGAACAAGGGCGATTTGCAGGTTATGCCTATTTGCCTTATGAATTTTCCTACCATCAGTTCAATTCCTTGATCGATGCAATCAAACGAACCGTACCCGATCCTGAGTTGGATAGGCTGATTCGTCAGTATATAGAAAAGAAACCTTTAAAGTTGATTTACCCCTCAGATGTCAGCGTATAGCGTATTCTACATGGATCACTACGCGTACTTTCTTAAAAATGTCGCTGGTATTTGAGCCATAGTATCCGCCTTCCCCAGCCTGTCCGCTGATGTATGCATCACGATCTACAATGCTGAAAAGGCCTTGATTGGCTTTCCTGAGGCTTCCTAAAGTGACATTGCTCTCTTTGGCAAACTCCATAGCTGCTGCACGGGCATTTTGAGTAGCTTCTGAAAGCATGGCAGGTTTGATGTCATTGAGTTTGGTAAATAAATATTGAACCGCTGGACGATAATCAGCCATACTCGACACCACAATTCCATTTTTGAGTAATTCATCGGTCATTCTGCTCACTTTTTGCACCTTTTCAATTTCCTCGCTCCGCACTTGCAGGGTGTTCACGATGATGTAGCGGTAAGTTCTGGCAAACCCATCTCCATATTCTCTAGCGTATAGGTCCTCTACATTTAAGTCTTGCTGAATTATCTGTGAATTGTTGATGCCGTTGTCTTGCAAAAAGCGGATGATTTTTTTCTTATTCTCTTCTACTTCCCTGCTTCCTTCCAGCAAGTCGTTGCTTGTGATGCGGGTTTTCAAAGTCCACACAGCAAAATCCGCCTTCACTTCCCGCTCCGAGAAACCTTTTACATTGATGTAGCGATCTTCATTTTTAAAGCGTTTGAGCGCTTCGCCAATAAGGTATCCATTCAGTGCAAGGCCCAAAAGTATCCCAAGGGCAATGAAGAGATATTTTCCTTTTTCCATGTTGTAAAGAGCAATTAATCTTGCCCAAACTTACTGAACTTTATGATGCATAGGGAACAGATGTAGTGGCATTTATTGATAGAAATATTTTTATGATATCTGAGAGAATATTCATAAAAATGTTTAAGATTGTAAACAATTCTGACCATTATGAAAACACTCTACACCTCTTTGCTTGTCATTTTAATTGGCGCTGCTGCCACTGCTCAAAGCTACATTCCTTTTCCAGAGCATGATTCGGCCTTTTGGGTATACCCACATGGCTGTAATCAAGCATACAAGTATGATGAGGTAAAATTCTTACGGGGAGATACCTTGTTGAATGGTATTTTATATAAAAAAGTCTTAGAAAAAACTTATGAAGTTCAATACATTCCTTTTTCTTCACCAATTGTATCTGTAACTGGAGAATCATTGATAGGTTATTTCAGGCAAGATGTAGCAGCACGCACAGGTTTTTTTAGAAGACTTCAAGACTCCACAGACAGACAAATTTTTGATTTTAGTAAACAAGTAGGCGACACTTTGCGCTTTGTAACCTACCGCCCAAGTGCAAATGGTACTTATGAAATGGTAAGAGTGGTTCAATCCATTGATTCTATAGCATTTGGGACTGGATTTAGGCGCAGATTTACCTATCTAAATCAAAACGTTGATTTTGGTTTTCATTATTCTCAAACACAGACTTCAATGGCTTACGAAGGCATTGGGGATGACTTTGGCCTTCATTACAACACTCAAAATGCTTTTAATAAAAGAATGCAGACCTGTGTATTTTATGGGTTTAGATTATTTTGTGAGTCTTCTCAAAGTCTTAATTTAGGGTTTAATGGGGTTTTTAATTGTGATTCTTTATCTAGAGTTGCAGGTATAAAAGATGAAAAAATAGAAAACAGAATTTCTTTTTATCCTAATCTGGTTTCACCTAATCAAATCGTTCGGATCATGGATGCAGAGGGCCCCCTTAATC
>DAINOB010000246.1:0-3693 GCA_036735585.1 Cytophagales bacterium
CTGAAATATTAATATCTACCTTTTCCTTATTGCCTGGGTTGGATTTAGTAGTAGTAGTGGTGGTATTTACCTGAGTATTAGCGGGAGGAGTAATCGTGGTGGTGGTCTGTTTTTCTTCTTTGGCAGGTGCAGTTTCTTCAAGGTGAAACTTTACTGATTCCTGCCTAGGCTCAGCAGCTGCGGTGGAGTTAGCAGGCTTAAAGCTGCTTCCTCTCATTGCCATTCTGCCTTTCCTGTCTCTTTTTAATACCCACGTTACATCTGCAGGCTTGGACTCCATAGATTCATCTACAAACCCTTCCGTCATGATGTTTTGATCTACATTGTTTACAGATTCATCCTCGAAGATAATTTTCACTCGGTAATTGGAGTTGGTGAGCCCTGATACTTTTACATTGGCAGAAGGTTTATCGTTTTGGCGAATACCATCCATAATTACCCAGAATTTTTCTCCATCCTGAGCGAAAAAAGTGGCAATACGTTCTTGAGAGAATGCTTGAGTAGCCACAATTGCCAAAATAATGGCTACGAGAGAGATGCTTTTTTTCATACTACTTTTGTTTGGTTATTTCTTTTTTGGAGTTTGTTTTGTGGGTGTTGCTTTAGGGGTTTCTGATGCTTTCTTTTCAGGCTTAATCGTTTCCTGAACGGGTGTGACAGCACGATTCAACTCTGGAACAAATGACTTCTGGGGAGCAAATGAAATCTGACGTCCATAGATCAATTTCACATCCAATACTTTTTCTTTAAAAGTTGGAATTTCATCCGCATAGTCAAGAATTTTATCGGCCATATTATCCGCGGTTTTCTTGAAAGTGCAATTGAGTTTGGTAAAATTATTTACAGATGTTATCTCTAATTGGCCACCAAACTCACTATCAGCACGAAGCTTATTTCTGAGTTCTCTGAAGTCTCTGAAGGTGCCTGTCTGATAGAACCTCAACTCAAAGGGAGTACCGTTATTCACCCAATCGCCTATGTAGCTGTTGAAGACCTTTAATAGTTTATCCATGTCTTTGTTCACCGCTTCTTCTAAACCTGTTCTTAAAGCGGCTTCTGCTTCTCTTCCACTCTTCCAATTGCTTTCCATCAACACAGTTCCCAAGCCTTCTCCAGTGCAATTGTCGTAAGATTTGACCTCTAGCACCACCCTGGATGAAGTACGTGTATCGAAAGCTTCACTTCTAGATGCAACATTAACAGCCTTTAAAAAGATGATAAACTGAGCATCTGCTAAAAGACCCAACTGTTGAACATAAGAAAGCTCAGAACTATCACTGGCTTGCATCATATTGGATGCTTCTCTTCTTAAGCTCTCAAATCTATTCCTTTCTATGTATCGGTATTTACTGTCAGCTAAGGCAGCATTGATTCGCTCTGCTGCAAAGTCAAGGAGCGCACCCTGTTCTTTAGAAACCCCTCTCCCATCATACATCACTAAAAATCTGACCCCACCTATAGCTCTGGATAACAAGGCAATATCTGCTTTAAGGGGATCAAGACTCACCATTGCCTTAATGTTGATTTCATAATTGGCTCCACCTTTTTCTGAGACTACAGAATAGTTTGACACATAACCTGAAGCTTTGGTGGATACAGCATCTCGAACTACAACAAAGTTTTCCATGCTTGTTTCGGCCATCACTGCTACACCTGCAGCACTGCTTACTGCATTTCTCAAGGCATCTTGTAAAGCATCATCTCGGTTGATTCCAAACCCTTTTACTGTTACCTCTGATTGATTTTGTGAAATTGCTACAATGGGTAAAAGTAAAGCAATAATGATCAGCAAATAATTTCTAAATCCTTTAGTTGATACCGATTTCATAAAAGATAAAATTTATAACAACAGAAGAAGGAACTTACCAATCTTGCCCAAAGTTGAGCCCACTTTAGCCCAATTAATTTTTGATTTACTTGAATCAACCACCAATTTCCCGCCTGTTGATTCTAGCACATTGACCATTTCAACTTCTTTTTTCATACCTAAATCGGACATAAGGTCTTTGCCCAATTGCAAGTATTTGGGAAACTTGCCTTTTTTAGGGTCATACACTTTGGTCATATCCAAGAGGATTTTTCCTTTTTCATCAACTAATACTGGAAACATACTAGGATCTATTCTTTGGCCATTCAGGTTGAACACCAATTGCTTTTGTTGCTCATTTTTTGGTCTATCTGCTACATCTTCTTGTTCTTCCTGCTGGGAAGAGGCTAAAGTCATACTGGCTGGATCATTTTTGTCGGGCTGTCCGGATGTTCTAGCTCGATAGTCTTTATTGATCAAATCATCATACAAGGCATTGGCAAGTGACCCTTCACCGTACATGCCAATCTGCATGGTCACTTCCACAAGACCATCCTTTACTTCCGGCTCTCCTACCATAATGGCACCCTTAAGCACACCCTGTACTTTAGTATTTACGACATCACTTTCTGTAATCATATCCCTGACAGAGGTTTCTGCGATCACTTGGACGCCTTGAACCGTCTCCAATAGTTTGCGCTGTGCATCTGCTCTTGCCCCTTGAATAGCCATTGCTCTTGCTTGAGCAGGATTCTTAAATCTTTCGCTGTCGATCACGGACATACCTTTGGCTTTGATTACCTGATTGCTATAATCTATCTGGCCATTGGGAGTATTGAATGCCACAGGCTCATACTCATATTTTTGATCACCAAGTACAAGGGTGTGGTCATTTATTATTTTGATGTCTATCCCAGCTTCTTCTTTCTCTGGGATTGCTTCCCTTTCAGTAGAACCTTCTTTTACAGGTTGCAGCTTTTGTCTTACAGGCTCTTCAGCGGGAATGACAGACTCAGATGCCTTTTTTGATTTTTTGGCCTTTTTTGCTTTTTGTGCAAGAGCCTCATTGTTCAGACTTACAAAAATTATCAAGTTGAAAGCAAGCAAACAGCTCAGCTTCCGAAGAAATACAATTAACGTCATAAGTGTTTTTTGATCAGATTTATTCAAAGATAATTACTTTACCGAATTGAAATTTTCATTTAAAATCGTTTTAAACAAACACTGCGCAAAAAACAGTTTAATTCACATATCAAATCAACTTGTAGAGACAATGTATAGATCAGCCCTCCAATTCAGTCTAATTTTAATTTTATTGTTGCTAGCAGGTTCCCCCTTATTCTCTCAAGATTTGAAAGCCTTAAATCAAACAAGACTAAAGACCAATCAGGTAGGCTTAGGTGTATTAGGAGCATGGGCTATGGGCAATTTGGTATTCTCAGGTATCAAATCCACCCAGCTGACTGGTGAGCTTGGTTACTTTCACCAGATGAATTTCTTCTGGAATACAGTTAACATTTCTTTGGCAGGATTTGGCTTGTATCAGGCGTTCAATACGGATCCAAGTGCTTTAAATTTTTATAACACCCTCCAAGAACAACAAAGTATTGAGAAACTCCTGCTTCTGAATACAGGGCTGGATGTAGGCTATATCGCTTCAGGCTTATATTTAATGGAGCGAGCAAGAAGATCAGAAACTCGCTCTGCCATGCTCTCGGGCTATGGAAAATCTTTAATCCTGCAAGGTGGATTCCTTTTTGTCTTTGACCTTAGCTTTTATTTGGCACACCATATACGTTCAGAAAATTTAAGAGACCTTCTTCAACATGTTCAGCCTGCCTCCAGTGGATTGGGGCTAATGCTTACTTTTTAGTCCTCAATAAAAT
>DAINOB010000247.1:0-3687 GCA_036735585.1 Cytophagales bacterium
TAAACTCCGGGAGCATTGAATGTAAACGATGGCTGTTCAAGGTTTGAAGTAAAAATCAGCTGATTGCCTTGATTTACTGTCCAGCTGGTACTGTTGGCATTGGCAGTGGTATTGTTAATTTCTACGGTGTAAGGCCCACATCCCTTTTCTGCGCCTACGCTGAATCCTACAGCAGGTGGGGAGGTAACAGGCAGCAGTTCAAGTACATAAAGGCCGGTAGAAATATCAGAAACGATAATTTTCTTTGAGGGCAGAAATGGATAAATGCCCCATGCACCTTCAAATCCAGGGTATCCCACATTGTTTGGATAAGTATCGTAAAAGGCTACTCGTCTGGCTTGTATACTATCAGAAATGTCAAAAACCTGTGCTCCATCATGATAATAAGATAGGTATACGCTATCCCCAATGATGAAAGGATTGTGAACAATAGCTCCAGGATTTGAACGGAAAATATACTTTAATACCGGACTGGTAATGGTACTGATGTCGTACACCTTTAAAGCCGAGCCATGTGTTTCGTCAGCAAAAACAAGTGTTTTCCCATCTTCAGTTACCCATGAGCTGTGATTGTAGCCTTTTTCGGGATAGGCCGTAATGCTGCTTATCAACTGAGGTGTGGCTGCATTTCTATAATCGTAAATAAATAGACCTTGATTTCCTCCTGAGCAATATGCTGTATCGTTGCGTACAAACACGTCATGGGTTTCATTGAAAAGGCCGCCTGTATTTAAAGTGCCTATTCTTACAGGTGCAGTAGGATTGGCCAATGAGAGCACCTCCATAGAAAATCTTTGTTGAGTGCTGCCCACAAAACGATAATTATCTGCTAAATAGGCCCTATTTCCTTCAATAAATATGTTGTGGCAACTTCTGCTTAAGCTGTCTTCATCATAAATTTTAACAACAGAATCAGGTAGGTATTGCAAATCAAAAATCTGTAAGGAATTGGTGGCCCCATCGGCAACTCCGTAGGCATAATTCTGATAGGTTTTGAAATCTCTCCAGATCACATTTGTAAATCTTCCTGCAAAGTTTCCTACTACCACAGGAGTGTCAGGTGATGTAATGTCTACAAAATGAGTTCCCCAGTTGCTACCGAAAATAGCGTATTCTCTGCCATTTGCAGCGTATCCCCAAATGTCATTATAGGCTGTAGCTCCTGAAAATTGCCAGTTTGATCTTTTTCTCATATTCAGGGAATCCTGAGCAGATACCGTGGTGAGCGGAAGCAATATCAGAAGAAGGAAAAATATTCTCATAGAAGGTAGTATAAAGTGAATAGAAGTTAAATTTTTAAAAGTGATTCTTGGCTATCGATTGCGATGACAGCACTTACTCCAGGTACTTGTTGAATCAAAGTTTGCTCTACACCTGCTTTGAGGGTCATATTGGAAATTTTGCAATTCATACAATTGCCCAATAATTCTACTCTCACCAAACCTTGGGCGTTAATATCAATGACTCTTACATCTCCTCCATCTGTGTGCAGATAAGGTCTGATACTATCAAGAGCTTTCTCTAATTGTTCGATAGTGGGCAGCATATTATTTGATCTCAACGATCTCAGTTTTAGCAAATATAGCATTTCTAATGGCTACTTGTTGGGCCACACGCTCAGCCAAATTCATAAATGCGTCAGAGATAAGGGGATGGCCACTCAGCACCGATGGGCTTCCGGCATCACCGCCTTCTCTTATTCCTTGTACCAATGGGATTTCTCCCAAAAATGGCACATCATATTTTTCTGCCAGGAGCTTGCCCCCTCCTTTTCCGAAAATATAATACTTATGGTCCGGAAGCTCCTCTGGAGTGAAATAGGCCATGTTTTCCACCACACCAAGGATTGGCACATTGATCTGTGGCTGTCTGAACATTGACATTCCTTTATTTGCATCAGCCAAAGCTACTTTTTGAGGGGTAGTTACAATTACTGCACCTGTTACAGGCACCGTTTGAACCAAAGTAAGATGGATGTCGCTTGTTCCAGGAGGTAGGTCTATCAACATATAGTCTAGCTCTCCCCACTCTGTATCGGATATAAATTGTTTTAAAGCAGAGCTAGCCATAGGACCTCTCCATACCACTGCATCATCTGCAGCGGTAAGAAATCCTATAGAAATCATTTTTACACCATACATTTCGATGGGCATAATTACCGTTTTGCCATTGGCTCCTTCTTTCACAGCGGGCTTTGAATGCTCCACATTAAACATAGTAGGAATAGAAGGACCATAGATATCGGCATCAATTAAGCCTACTTTGGCTCCAGCTTTAGCCAGTGCTACCGCTAGATTGGTCGTAACGGTAGATTTTCCAACCCCTCCTTTTCCTGAAGCTATGGCAATCACATTTTTTACCCCTGACAATAGCGTACCCGACTGACGGGTGGAGGTAACAAAATCAGTCATTTTAATTTCAATCTTCAGCTGTGGATCGAGCATGGAATGAATAGCATCTTCACAGCGTTGTCTGATTACCTCCTTCAAGGGGCAGGCAGGCGTAGTAAGAACTATGGTGAAATAAACCTTATCACCTTCCACTCGGATATCTTTCACCATGTTGAGGCTAATCAAATCCTTTTTAAGGTCGGGCTCTTCAACTGTGCTTAATGCACGCGTGATATCTTGTATAGAGAAGCTCATGAGTTCAGGGTTTGTTGTTAATTTGCATCCAAGGCTGCGGGATATTTTTTTGTATATCAGTAAAAACCTCAGGCCTGCAAATATGTTAATTTTTTTAGCACAAAGGGCCAAAATTCAATGATAAGCAGGGAAGTGATATCAGCGGTGAGAGACCACATGAGAATAGAGGAGGTGGTAGGCGATTATGTCACCCTCAAGCGCAAAGGTCAGAATGAATGGGCCTGCTGTCCTTTCCATCAAGAAAAATCACCCTCATTTTCAGTAGCTCCGGCAAAAGGAATTTACAAATGCTTTGGCTGTGGTAAAGCTGGAGATGCCATCACGTTTATCATGGAGATAGAAGGGGTGGGGTATACCGAAGCGATCAAAGTATTGGCTAAAAAGTATGGCATAGAGGTGGTAGAAACAGCACCCGACCCTGGGGCTGCGCAAGAGCAAAATGAGAGAGAGTCTTTGCTCATTGTAATGAATTATGCCAATCGATTTTTTCAGGATCAATTGAACAAAGGAGAGGAAGGTACTGCCATTGGTAAAAGTTATTTCGTAGAAAGAGGGTATCACGAGTCCACCATTCAAACCTTCCAACTAGGCTTTGCTCCCACCGCAGGTGATGCCTTGTATAAATCTGCAATGCAGCAAGGATACAAGGAAGAGCATCTTTTGGCAGCAGGGCTCATCAGCGAAAAAGAGGGAAGAAAGTACGATCGATTTCGGGGTAGGGTCACTTTCCCTATTCATAATCTTTCAGGTAAAGTCATCGCATTTGGCGCACGCATCCTGACTTCTGATAAAAACCAACCCAAATACCTCAACAGTCCAGAAACACTACTTTATCATAAGAGTCAAATCTTGTACGGCATTTCTCAGGCAAGGCAAGCCATCCGGCAATACGATGAATGCTATTTGGTGGAAGGCTATACCGATGTGCTCACCTTGCATCAGGCAGGAGTACAAAATGTAGTAGCATCATCTGGAACTTCCCTTACGCTGGAGCAAATAAGATTGATCAAGCGATACACCAACAATGTCACCGTGCTTTACG
>DAINOB010000248.1:0-3682 GCA_036735585.1 Cytophagales bacterium
AATATAGATTTACCTCAACAGTTCCTTTTTTGCTTCCATCGTTTCCTCTTGCGAAAACTATGGTTTTGCCATCAGGCGATATGGTGATCGTTCCGGTATTTACATTTGGTATTTTATACTTGTCTAAAAAGAGAGTAATGGCACCAGAATTTTTGTTGTCATCATCAAAGCGCACTTTATAGATATCTGTGAAACCTATTCCATTGGCAGCATATACACCACCTTGAGCTCTTGAAGAAGTATACAACAACTGGTCTCCTTCATACACAATGGGTCCATACTCAGCTCCAGGGGTATTTAAAAAATCTACATTGGAGATTTTAAAATAATTCTGCTTTGCTACTATGGAATCTACTTGAGCTAGATTATCCAATTCATCCTTTGCCCATGATTTATAGTAGGTATTTCTGAAAGCCTTGTTTGTGCCATATTTCATCACTTGATCTTTGGCCTCAGTGTATTTGCCATTGGCCTTCAAAGCAAAAATCTGATAGAAGTGGGCATTTTCCTCTATGGTTCCTAGTTCAATGGCTTTTGCGTAAAAGGGCTCTGCCATTTTAATTCGGTTGGATAACCTATAGGCCTCCCCTATTTTGTAGTTAATGTCGGCTGGATTTTTAGCCCCTTTGTTTAATGCAGCAGTGTATCGCTCCACTGCAAATTCATATTCACCGTTCAAAAAACGTGCTTCACCCTGATTTGCAGCCCTCTTGGAGGCACTACATCCAGCAAAAAATACAACTGAAGTTGCGAAAAGAAGTAAGGATAATTTTCTCATGTTCGTAATTATGTGTGGCTTTGCAAGCTAATAGAGCTCTAAAATTAGCAACAAAATGATTAATCCAAAAAAATATAAGGAAAAGGGCCAGTTAATCCATAGATCACACCTCTACTAACTTACTCCTTGAGGTAGATATTTCTTAAGCCAGCTACCCTCCAGGGGTACAATTCCATCATTTCTAAATCCGCCTAATGTATTTTGATGAGTTTGTATTACTTCCAGTAAATCCGGTTTACAAGATTTGGCCAAAAAGGTATTTACCTTGGTGAGAGGCAGTACATAAAGGTCGTTTTTTTCTTTAAGGACCACTTTTGATCTATCCATGAAATTGGTGTTGAAGGCTTGATCAAGGGCCAAAATATGGTGATTCAGCTTATCAATGCTGCATCCACTCGCTTGCTGTAATGAATTATCATTGCCAATTAGAAGAATTTGTTGGTGCAGCAACACTGCCTCAGCTTGTAAGGAAGCCCCATGACTTGACCATGAGCTTAAAAAAGCTTGGGTTTGCTCTAGGATTATTTTTTCAGTCTCTTTGGTGAGTGGTGTGCTGTTGCTGAAAATCCAAATGGCAGCATTATCCGATAATTGTGGCCAAAGCATGGTCATAATGACTTTTCAATGAGTTCTGCAATATCTAAAACTTTAATTTCATGTTCCTTTTCCTTGTTTTTCACACCATCGGTCATCATGGTAAGGCAAAAAGGGCAGGCAGCCGCAATCACGGAAGCTCCAGTTTCTAGGGCTTCTTCCGTACGCTCAATGTTGATTTCTTTTTTCCCGTGTTCAGCTTCTTTAAACATCTGCGCACCGCCTGCTCCACAGCACAACCCTTTTGTTTTGCAGCGCTTCATTTCTACCAGTTCTGCATCCAATGCTTGAAGAACTTCTCTTGGAGCCTCATAGATATTATTGGCTCTGCCTAGATAGCAGCTGTCATGATAGGTGATTTTCTTCCCCTTAAATTCTCCTCCACCTTTCAATTTCACCTTGCCTGTATTGATTAATTCTTGCAGGAAGGTAGAATGATGAATTACTTCATACGTACCTCCGAGCTCAGGATATTCATTTTTTATGGTATTGAAGCAATGCGGACACGCAGTTACCACTTTTTTGATACCGTAAGTGTTCAACAATTGAATGTTGCTAATGGCTTGCATTTGAAACAAGAAGTCATTTCCTGCGCGCCTAGCTGGATCACCCGTACAGGTCTCTTCTGGACCTAATACTGCATAATTGATCCCTACTTTGTGTAGAATTTTAACAAAGGCCACTGTAACTGCCTTATATCTTTCATCAAATGAACCAGCGCAACCCACCCAGAAGAGGACTTCGGGTTGTTTTCCTTGGGCAGCCAGTTCGGCCATTATGGGGACTTGTATTTGTTCTGTGCTCATTCCTATAGTGGTGATTTAGGCTGGGTTTACTTTATCGATCCAATTGGCTCTGTCAGCGGGAGAAAATTTCCAGGGTGCCATGTTGTTTTCAAGATTGGCAAACATCGCATTCCACTGACCTGGCGCATTGGACTCCTCCATGATTGCATAGCGCCTTAATTGTAAGATGATATCCAAAGGATTGATATTAACAGGGCAAGCTTCTACACAGGCATTGCAAGTGGTGCAGGCTAATATTTCTTCCCTTGTGATAAAATTGTCAAGCAAGCTGTTGTTTTCGACTTTTATGTCCTTAGCATCCACAATTTTCAATTCACCCAATTGATCCGCACGATCTCGGGTATCCATCATGATTTTACGAGGCGATAGTTTTTTCCCAGTGATATTTGCTGGACACACAGCCGTGCATCTTCCGCACTCAGTGCAGGCATAGGCGTCCATGAGGTTTTTCCAGCTTAAGTCAGTTATATCTTTGGCTCCAAATCGCTGCACTGGGTTTTCTGTTGTGCCATTGTCTTGACTCAAACCAAGCATTATGTTTACCTCACGAGTTACCGCTTGCATGTTATCAATTTTGCCTATGGCAGTTTGCTTGGCAAAATAGGTAGTAGGAAATGCTAAAAAGATGTGCAGATGCTTAGAATAGGTAACATAAACAGCAAATGCAAAAATTCCGATAATGTGAAACCACCAGGCAAATCTTTCAAGAGCAATTAAGGCCTCAGTATTCAGCAGTTGGTATACTGGAATCAACGAGCTGCTCACCCAAAAATTAGAAGTGGCCAAATAATGCCCTCCTTGATCTGCTCTTGTTTGCAAAATTTGATCTGCGGCATTCATGGTAAGAAAAGCAAACATCAATGCTATTTCTATAAACAATATGATGTTGGCATCTAGTCTTGGCCAGCGTGTCATTTCTGCAGCCTGAAAACGACGGATGTTCAAAACATTCCTTCGGAGGAGAAAAACTACACATACTACGATTACACCCAGAGCTAAAATCTCAAAGAAGTTGATTAGGAAGCTGTAGAAGCCGCCAAGATAGGGAGCAAAAAGCCTGTGTGTTCCTAGAATGCCATCTAAGATGATTTCCAATATTTCCAGATTGATCAAGACAAAACCTGCATATATGATAAAGTGCATAATCCCCACCACAGGTTTATCAAACATCTTCTTTTGCCCAAAAGCCATGAGCAGCATATTCTTCCAGCGGAGTGCTACAGGGGTAGTTGATTTAAAATCTTGCCCCTGTGAGATGTTGAATTTGAGTTGGCTTACCCTGCGATAAATAGCATAGGCAGAGGCAGATAAAAGGAGTATAAAAGCAATTTGAGAAACCATTGATGTGATCTTTAGCTGTAGAACAAATATAGAAGTCAAAAAGATATTTTGATTAAAATCTTTTTAGTCCATACCTTTGCAGACCTTTTTCGGTGATGTAGCTCAGTTGGTAGAGCAAAGGACTGAAAATCCTTGTGTCGGCGGTTCGATTCCGTCCATCACC
>DAINOB010000249.1:0-3680 GCA_036735585.1 Cytophagales bacterium
GGGCCTGCAATCCATACCAAAAAAGTGAATGATGTTAAGCTTTTGTAAAGTTTCAACGAACAAACTCTTTTACAGGGGTTTGCGCTGCTTTGGTAGCAGGCACAATCGCTGCCAGCAAGGTGATGACTAAGATGGTGAGCGCAGAAAGTACAAAGTCTCTGGCTTGCATCACTATAGGATAAGCATCTATTAAGGAGGTTTGCATGCCCATTGAGACCCAACCAAATTGCTGCTGCCCCCAACAAAGTAGGAAGCCCAAGCCCAATCCAATGATCGCTGCAATCGATCCTATGATTACTCCTTCGGTGATAAAAATTCCACTTACTTGAGAGTTTCTTGCTCCCATTGATTTCAGGAGCGCCATATCCGGGCGTTTCTCCAAGATGAGCATATAGAGACTGAAGAAAATATTGATACTGGCTATGGCCAAAACGAAAGCGAACGTAAAAAATACAAACAAACGCTCTATTCGTATTGCTCTGATGAGCCCTGCATGCTGTTCATCACTGTTTAAAACCTTAAATTTTTCACCCAATCTATCTTTCAATAGGTTTTGTACCTGTGATACTTTGTTGGGATGGGTACACCTTACTTCTAAAGAACTTGCTTTTTGATTCCATTCAAACAAATCCTGAGCAAATTGTAAGGGAACGAAGATATAAGTCTCGTCTACTGATTTCTCTATTGCAAAAACCGCAGCTATTCGAATAGGCTTTACGTTAAATGCATTGGTCGGATTGAGACTAATTTTTTTCCTGTTCTTAGGATACCAGCATTGCATCATGAAAAATCCATCGATGGTATGGGCGGAAAGCTGGTATTGTATTCCTCTTCCGATGGTAGCTTGTGGCGCCTCTTGATCGTAAAGTTTGTATTGACCTTGTACTATGGTGGCTTTGAAGTTGTTCTGTTGGTCAAAATTGTCAGAAACACCCTTGATTTTACAATAGACTTGCGCTTGCTGAAACTTAACTAAAGCATTGTCCTCTGCAATAAGGCTTAGGGTTTCTATGCCATCGATAGTTTTGAGTGAATCCAGCCAGCTATCCGTGTATTGAAAGGACTTACCTTTACTGGGTACTATTTTAATTTCGGGATCGTAGGTACCAAACATTTCTCTGATCACCCCTTCTAGACCATTGAAAACCGACAACACTACTACCAAGGCCATAGCACCAATAGCCACGCCAGTGATTGAGAGTAGAGAAAGAATATTGATGAAGTTGGTCTTTTTGACCGAAAACAAGTATCTGAACGCAAAAAGCAGCGATACCCGCACTAAACTTTGGGTTTAAAAGCCTTTACAATGGCAAATGCTCCTTCTTTGGTAGGCATTAAAAAATCCCAAATATTCAACCCCAAACAAATGGGAAGTGCCACCAAATAATAAAATGGCAAAATCAACGAAAATACTTTGCTAATATTCAACAGACGTGTAGGCCAAAGTGCATACAATCTACGACTGAGCAAGCCTGCTCTTCCATACACTTTCTTATACTCACCACCCACAAATCCAAGTTTATCCAACTTTGAAATTAGCTTTTCAGGATTGTACCCATTTCTTACGCGGTGAGGAGCATTGCTATCATAATAAAGCTCTTTCACTTTTTTTGACTTATCACACACAGGACACCATAGTATTATAGTACCTCCAGCTTTTAGTGAATGGTGATAATTGCGTAATACCTGATCGTCATCTTCGATATAAGTAAGTGTCTCGACAGAAAGAATCAAATCAAATGATTCCTGCATGCGCATTTGAGTAAGATCCTTATACTTAAATGTGACATTTTGCTTGCCTGCGTGCTGAAAAAAGTGATTGCAACCACTAACTTCATTTTTCTTAAGGTCTACCCCAAGTATGCTCCATTTAGGGCAGTAGTTAGAAATGAAAAAGGCATTTTGGCCATATCCCGAGCCAGCATCTAAGATATGCATACAGGTCCCTTTGCGACTTCTGCCCCAAAACTTAATCTCCCTACTGATGTACCAAGTACGGAGCATAAATATTCTGAGGAAGAGGAATAGTAATCTTCTATTGCTGTCAGACTTATCTGCCAGGTGCTCTAAATTGACTTTAAGAGGCTCGGTATCGACTACCTCTTGAACGGTGGTGTTCATGTGTTTTGTTCTTCCGGGGACTCCGGTGGTATATTTAAATCAGCTATAATTTTATCAATCTTGATGGCATAATCCAGTGTATCGTCATAATAAAACTCCAATTCTGGAATGATTCGCACTTGTTTTCCAATGCGATTGCCTAGTTCTCTTCTTATGAATTTTGTTTGCTCTCTCACCTGTGTAAGTCCTTCATCCACACTTATTTGCATAAAGGTGAGATAGGCTCTAGCCAATCCTAGATCAGGTGACATTTTAACATCTGAAACAGTGATAAACGCTTTTTTGAAAGCTGATGAGGAATTCCGAAGAAATATTTCGCCCAATTCCTTTTGTATCAACCTTGCAAACTTCTTCTGCCTGCTACTATCCATTACTGTGCAAAGATTGTATATTTTTACCGTTTCGAGAAAAATCAACCCACTTATTCCTTTTCGTGTACTCTTTCTTTAGCATCAATGATCCCTCTCGTGGCTTTGCAGTGATGCTAATCATTGCTTTGGGCTTCATAATTTCCCTGTTTGCCTCCATTCCTGTGCCAACTTCCTTTTTCCAATATCTTATTGGAGTAGAAGCATTCCAAGCATCCGGTGGCCTTTACTTTAGGCATATGGACTATGTGGCCCCATTTGGAATGTTTCTAGGATCGTTTTTATACTGGATTGCAGGCAGGAGTCTTGTAGTTTATATGTTGATTTGTTTACCCCTGATCGCAGGTATTGTCCTCAGCTTCAATCAGGCCATCAATAATGCTGAGATTTTAAAACAACGATCTTACATACCTGCCTGGTTGTTTGCCTTACTATTTGCCCTGCATTATGAATTTTTATTTGTGCAACCAGAGCTTTTTGCCCTAGCTGCCTTAATTTTTGCACTCAATAGAATACTTGTATCCACAAAAAAAGTAAATGAGAATTATTTAAGCCTTAGTACTGGCATTGCCATAGGAATAGCCACTCTATTTCATTTCCCATCCTTCACATTTCTTCTGTTTAGCATTTTGGTGCTATTGCTGCAAGTAGGCATTTCTTTCAGAGCCATTGGTTTACACTTATTTGGGGTCTTGCTCCCTGCTGGTTTCGTGTATGTGTATTGTTTCTACAAATCAGATTTCAGCAATTTTCTGGCAATTGGAAAGGGCTATTTTACCCTCGATGCGGTGGGAGAATCTGTTTCGCAGTCTATCTGGATACCTATAGGGCTTGTGACCGCTCTATCAATTTTAGGTCTGCTCAGGAGCTTGTTTTTTATCAAACTGCTCAATGCTCAATTAAGGGCAAACTGGGTAATGATTTTTTGGAGTATTTCTGCGTTTCTTTCCCTTTGGATTAAACCACAAAATAGCGCACAAGACCTTCTTTTTTTCCTTCCACCAGCCGCCTATTTTCTCTCCATAGAAATTGACTATTCCAAACGCAGCTTTTTTGCCGAAGCCAAAGTATTAGGATTATTGCTCCTAGTAGGAACGAGTTTTTACCTCAGCAAGGACAGTGACGGGCAATCTATGGAAAGAAATACACTTACCCCCCATCCTGAAAAGAGCTTGATGTCCATGCAATCTG
>DAINOB010000250.1:0-3604 GCA_036735585.1 Cytophagales bacterium
ATGGACAAATTGATCTAAGTCTGAAAGGTCTTTCTTCAGGTATTTACTATGTACACATGGTCACTGAAGGTGTTACCCGTATCAACAAGCTCGTAGTAGAATAATAAGTAGTAATGTTTTGACTAAGGGGAAGAGTGATCTTCCCCTTTTTTATTATACAGTATTTGTGATCTCATGTAGAATACCAAGAAGTAGAATAAAAAGCCTCTGCTCTACAGCAGGGGCTTTTGTATTTTGGCAGTATATTTACCACAAGATGCAATCGAGTTTCTGGTTCTATTTTACCATTTTCTTCTTTATCGTAGGCTTTGTTCAGGGTCAGCATGAGCGATGTGGTTCTCATTTTTATTTAGAGCAGCAAAAGCTCAAAGGCAGTTATTCCAGTCCGATAGTTAGCGAGACAACATCTAGACCCTTACAAGTACAAAGAAAAATCCCAGTAGTAGTTCATGTGGTGTATAGAACAGCTGCGGAAAACATCTCTGATCGTCAAGTGTATTCCCAGCTGGAGGTTATCAATCAAGATTTTAGGTTAGAAAATAAGGACACCATGTTGGTGCCCTCAGTTTTTAAGCCATTGATGGCAGACATAGAATTGGAATTTGCACTCGCACGAACTGATCCTAATGGTCAACCTACCTCTGGAATCAACAGAGTCCAGACCAGTCAGAATGTCTTTGGTTTTAACGATGCGGTAAAATATAGTAGCAGTGGTGGAGTGAATGCTTGGCCCAGCGACCGATACCTTAATATTTGGGTGTGCAATCTTCAAGCACCATTTTTAGGGTATTCCTCATTTCCAGGAGAAGCGCCTCAAAATGATGGGGTAGTTATTGATTATGAGGTTTTTGGTAAAATCGGCAATTTGAATACAAGCTTTAATCAAGGCAGAACGCTGACTCATGAACTAGGACATTTTTTTAATCTATTTCATATCTGGGCGGATCAGGACAACTGTTTGGCTTCCGATAGTGTAGAAGACACACCTACGCAGCGCTCCGCAACTTTTGGTTGCCCCCAGCATCCAAAAACGAGTTGCTCGCCACAAGGTGATATGTTTATGAACTACATGGACTATAGCAATGATGAATGTCTAAACATGTTCACGCAGGGACAGCGCACCAGAATTCTTCAAATTCTAACTAGTTTTAGAACTACACTGGGCACACATGGCTTACACAAACCACCACTTGTACAAGGGCTGGCTTTGCGTTGGGTTGATAGTCCTGAGTATTTGCCTTATGCATGTGATTTTACCTTTCTTCAGGCAGCTGTAGAGTCATTCGGTGGGGATACAGTAAAGACGCTCACACTTAGATGGTCAAATGGATTTGGCGCTGTAGATACCTTAATCCAATTACCTCAACCATTATATCCTGGGGAGCAACAAGCGCTTCAACTTATTCCCCCTACAGGTCTAAGTTTTGGACCTCAACTTTCGCTTACAATTACGGAAGCCAATGCACAGACAATTGTAAGCGAAGCGGTGCAAGTGCTATGGAAAAACTGGAAAGACACTACTTTACTATCTGCATCCGCAGCTTGGGATGTGGAATCTTCATCCAACGCTTGGTTAACAGTGAATCCAGATAGTCTGGACCCCTTGGAATTTACTGTTGCCAATACCTCAGCATTTGGAAGAGGATTAAAAAGTTTGGTTTTGGACATGGTGAAAGCACCATTATCTGCATTAGGTCAAAAGGATTTATTGTATTCACCAATTATCAAAGTAAATGAAGGGAGCCAAAACTATAGATTAAGCTGGGAAGGGGCCTGCCTTGTTCAGAATGACAGGTTTTTTGATGTAGAAGAAAGCTTAACTGTAGAAATAAGCAGAGATTGTGGTGTGAACTTCACCGAATTGGCCTCTTTCCGTACTGCTGACTTACAAACGGGCACACGCAACACTGGAACGATCAATTCGCCTCCAACAAGTTCACAATGGAAAAAGTTTGCCATTGATATTCCTATGGAGACACCCTCCACTATGCAGGTCCGATTTAGTGTGGAAAATGGTGGGAGGTCTGTTTTATATCTGGATAATTTCAGTTTAATTCCTGCGGTAGAGTCTTTACCGTCTGTCAATTTTCAGATTTTCCCCAATCCCGCCTCTAAAGTTGTGAATGTATTGGCAGACAGAATACCCGGATTTCCCATTACCATTCTTTTGTATTCCACTACGGGCCAGCTTTTGGGCAGTTATCCTATAGCTGCCAGCCAATTTTCTGATTCCTTTTTGTTCAACCTCCCTCCTGATCTGGCATCACAGCTTTGTATTGTTTCTATTAGATCATCCCGAGGAACCCAACGGTTGAAATTGATGGTTGAATAGTAGTTATCTATTCCGTAATGAGAGATTGTATAAGCTGATGGAGATTCGTGAAATGCGAAAGACTAACATTTGAAGGGATATCCTTCCTATGATGATAGTATGTAAATTCCTTGCTTGCCGTGTAGATATATAAAGAAGGAACCCCCGATTCTGTAAACCAGTGATGATCAGAGATAGGAGCTTTGCCTCTGATGGTGATTTTTGGCAAGAGTTGCTTTTGCTTATTGATTGCAACAATTTTATCAAACAACTCTGGAAACAGAGTGCCATTCACCACTGTAATCCCATCATCACCAGTACCTGTGATATCCAAATTGAGCATCCACTTTATCTTGGGAAGAAGTTCAGGATGTTGCTTTATAAATGCATAAGAACCCTGAAGACCTAACTCTTCACCACCAAAAGAGATACATAACAGATTTACGGGAGGTGGTTCTGATGAGGTGGCAAAATGTCTTAGAATTGATAGGAGTAAGGCCATGCCGCTGCCATTGTCACTGGCCCCAGGAAAATAAAACCTACGCGAATAGCCACCCAAATGATCGTAATGAGCGGCAATAATTATCCAAGAAGTGGTGTCTTTTCCTTGAAAGAACCCTGCTACATTGTGGGATTCAATACCTCTTTTTAAGGTACTTTTTACTTTGTAGCGAATGGATTTTATGGGTTGGTCTATTGGTTTTGATATTTCAAGAATTGGCTTGTCATGTCGGCTCATTCCCACATTGCCCATCAACTTCTGAGGAAAGAAAAGTAAAGCTCGCCTACGATCGATATTTGAATCTAGTTCATTTATTTCTTGATGGAAGTAAGGCGCGGATTGATTGTAGATCCCTAAAAATTGAGCAATAGATGCAGAATCCTTTAATGCACCTTTGCCACTGCCCGTTGCTGCATGAGGCAAGAAGTCTACTCCAAGTTCTAGTTTTTTTTGATTTATTTTTAATGAAGGTTTATCTTCAATTACATTCACAGCAGGGATAATAAAGGGATGGAGATACTGGCCTTTAAAAGGTTTGACCTTGTTCACCTGATACTCATGTGCCAGCCATTTTGCTGCTTTCAAATGCCCGTTAGAAGAATAGCCTCTACCTCTAAACTTCTTGCTGCTTAGCTTTTTCAAATCGAGCTTAGCTTGAGCTAGAGATTGCGCCTGAGTATTATGCAAAGCACCAAAGGTCAAGGCAATTAACACGCCCCCTCGCCACAAAAATTGGTGCACCCTTGTCATAGATGCAAGTTTGTAATAAACTATTGCATACTAAAGTAAAC
>DAINOB010000251.1:0-3590 GCA_036735585.1 Cytophagales bacterium
GGATTCAGTATTAACACCAGAATTAGTTGATACTATATTTACAGTTTCATCAAATGGTGTCTATAATATTGGTTTCCAGACGTTTAGTCCTGCTAATGAGTTCTTGATTGCCATTGATAATATTATAATTGATATTGCCTCTGGTTTAGGAGCTAATAAAACTCTATCAGGATTGAGCCTATTCCCTAACCCAAGTACCGGAGTGTTCAACTTGAAGTTTGATAATGCATTACCAAATGCAGCTATCACCATAATGGACCTCACAGGCAAAGTTGTTTTGGAGAGAAATCTTCATGGAGACGGTGGAATGGTAGATACTACCATTGATCTTACCTCCTTTGCTCAAGGAATGTACTTCGCTAGAATTATCAATGGTGATGCAGTACAAACCATCAAGCTTAAGAAAGACTAAATAGATAATAGTGTTAAAAGGTTTATTGAAAGGCAGTCCTTTGGGCTGCCTTTCTTATTTTTACGAAATGAAGTTGCTGTACGTACTTTTATTTCTTTGTGCATGCTTAAGTTGCAGTTCAGACCATAGAGACCCAAAGGTTAAAGAGTTGTTTGAACAAGGGTATAGTGCATTGATAGGAAGGGATTATGCCCAGGCAGCGTTATATCTTAGTGAAGTAGTAAGTTTAGACAGCAGCTACCTCGAAGCTAGAAACAACTATGCAGTAGCTTTGTGGAATCTTAGTGACCAAGATAAAGCATGGGATCAAATACGATTTATTCTTCATCAATCCCCTGATTTTAAAGATGCTCTCATCAATAGCTACGCTTGGAATATAGAAATAGGAAATCACGAAGAAGCGTATCAGGTAGCAGATCAATTGTATGCACAATTCCCAGACTCCATTCGATTTTTGACATGGAGAGCACAAGCTGCTTTGCAAAGTATGTCCTTTGAGCAAGCCTTGCAGGATTTTAACCTTTTGGTAACCCTTGAGGAAAAGAATTACACCCATTGGGTGAATAGAGCCTTGGTTTTTCTTCAAACGGGGAATTTTACATCTTCTGAGTCAGATTTGATGCAAGCATTAAAACTAAAATCATTTGAACCCCTAATCCTAAACAATCTTTCAATGGTATGCCTATATGCTCAGAAAAATGAATTGGCATATGAACACAGTAAGTCCGCAAGAAGAATTGATCCTGAATCTTCAGATTCTAAAATTGTGGGTTCGCTATGCGCTTTTATGAATGATCAAGCAGAAGAGGGTTTTCAATTGCTAGGTGACACCGCACAATATACAATTGAACAAAAACCTTTTTTGTATAGAAATCTAGGCGTATACCACCTCAGAAAAAACAATCAAGAGCTTGCTTATCGATTTTTTCAAGATGCTCTGTCGGGCACAGAATATCCAGATTTTGCGAATTATTTCACAGCTCAACTAGCCCTTAAGAATGCCGATACTACCGCTGCATGTATATTTTTAGGGGAATCCAGCAAAAGATTTGAATGGGACGCCTCTACTCAAAAGGCGAATTATTGTAAACCATAAATTGCGGAATTTCTCATTCCCCTTACCGTGTAAGTTATAGGAGCATTTGATCCATAATCAAATGGGCCTATCTACTACATTTGAGAATGTTTTTGAGAATGATAGGTCTTCATTGAGATGCAAGTATCTACTGCAATAGTCAAGCAAAGCAAAATCCACTACAAGCTGGAAGAATCGGCTGGTATTCTGAAAGCCATAGCACATCCTATGCGTATCGCCATCCTTGATTTGCTCAATAAGAATAAAAGTCTATCAGTTACTGAAATCTACGAACATATCGGTATAGAACAGGCAGTAGCATCTCACCACTTAGGATTGTTGAAAAATAAGGGCGTTCTCAGCTCCTATAGAGAGGGCAAAAACATTTACTATTCCTTAAAGAATGAGAAACTAGGTGCATTAATCGAAAGCTTCGACTTGCATTCCCTTTAAGCTTAGCGCTATCCTGTATCTTTGCAGGATGGAATTTTTCTCAATTAATCCCTATACCCAAGCTACTTTAGCTTCTTATACTTCATTAAGTGATATTCAAATAGATGATTTACTTCATAAGTCAGAGACTACTCAGAGACTTTGGAGGAAAACTTCGATTACAGAAAGGATAACCCTATTTAAACGGCTGATTGGCAATATTGAAAATAGGAAAGAAGAATTCGCTAAGCTTATTACAGCCGAAATGGGTAAGGTTTATAGCGAATCTGTGATTGAAATAGATAAGTGTATTGCACATCTTCGCTATTTCAATCAGCACATAGAGCAGTTTTTGGAGCCTAACAGGATAGCAATTCCAAACGGTGATGCGTGGGTTAGATACGATGCCTTGGGTGCTGTTTTGGGGATTATGCCTTGGAATTTCCCTTTTTGGCAGGTATTTAGGTTTGCTATTCCTGCATTGTATGCTGGCAATGCTGTTTTCTTAAAGCACGCCCCTAATGTTTTCGGGTGTGGGGAGGCAATTGCCAAGCTTTTTGATGATTCTGGATTCCCAGAAAATTTATTCAATCATCTAATTGTTGAGGTAGAACAAGTAAAGAAATTGATTGATCATGACTTTATTCAAGCGGTAAGTTTTACGGGAAGTGAGTTTGCTGGCTCTCAGATAGCAAGCATGGCAGGGAAGAGTATTAAAAAGACAGTTCTTGAACTTGGAGGAAGTGATCCTTTTATAGTGTGTGCGGATGCTTCCCTTGATCAAACTGTAGAGATAGCGGTGAAATCAAGAATGATCAATGCGGGTCAGAGCTGTATTGCAGCCAAAAGATTTATCATTCATGAATCTGTGTATGATGAATTCTATGCTCGATTTAAATCAAAGATGTTTGACTTAAAAACGGGCGATCCTATGGAAAAAGGAACAGATTATGGTCCTCTGGCAAGAGTAGATTTATCACAAAAGTTACATCGGCAGATTGAAGACAGTAGGCGATTGGGTGCTCATGTAGAGGTAAAGGTTTTTTCACAGCCTCCTCTGGGTTCGTTATATCCAGCTACCATCATTTCAAACACAAATGATCAAATGCCTGCTTTTAAGGAGGAGATGTTTGGTCCTGCTGCGGTACTTTTTAAAGTAAAAAATGATTCACAGGCTATTTCTTTAGCAAATGCTACAAGGTATGGATTAGGTGCTTCTATTTGGAGCCAAGATATTGACAGAGCTAAAGTAATGGCAGAAGATATCCAAGCGGGATCTGTTTACATCAATAGTCTTATGAAATCTGATGTTCATCTACCTTTTGGTGGGGTAAAGAAATCAGGATATGGAAGAGAATTGTCCAGATACGGACTCCTCGAATTTGTAAACATTAAATCAATTGTAGCACTTCCTGCTTAATTAAAGCATTGGACAGGGGATGAATCTCGGGCCTTTAGCTCTTCCTTTTTTTCCATTAGGTGAGGAACTGAACAAATAGTTGATAGAGATTTCGTGTGCACCACCCGTATAAGCCGCAATTCTTGATAGGGTAACGTCATAGCTGTATCCTATATTGATACTTTGAAATCTCAAGCCAGCCAACAGTATTAAAGCTTCGTGGTTGTTCAGCCCTTTTTCATAGCGTTTGATGGGTATACCTCTATACCAGA
>DAINOB010000252.1:0-3573 GCA_036735585.1 Cytophagales bacterium
TTGATAGCATTGTCTAAACGTGCTCCATCCTGACCTGTAATTTTATAGCTTCCAGGGACATAGCGTATACCTAGAGAATCACCCATGACGTAGTTGTTTGATAATAAAAAATCAAATCTATCATCGAGGCCGCCTCCAGCTTTGCAGCCACCAGATGTAGAAGTAGACTGAGTATGTAAGGGAGTAAACAAAGAATTGTTGTTCCAATTGCCATTGATATTCACGGGGTCACGCAGTCGGATTTGAAGATTGCTGTTGTTAACCAGTGTTTGGTAGGAAGACACATTACTGTTTTGAATATTCAAATCACCCCCAAGGATAAAGTTGCCTGAAGGTTCGGCAGCAAGGGCATTCATGATGGCGTTGGCTTGTGAAAGGCGAATCGACTCATCTGACGCAGTTGATCCAGCTTTATAATGCACTACCACTGCTCCCAGTTTGATTGTGTCAGCTCCAAAGGCTAAGGCCGGTGATTTGTAATAAAAACGCACAAGATTGATATCCCTCAAGGAGTGACTGATCACGCTTTGGCTGAGGAAACCTAGTTTGTTTTGGTTATAAAAGACGCCATTGATGATTCCCGAGTTGGCATTGTTGGTAGGATTTACAAATGCCCATTGTGTTACACCATTGATATTCAATGCATTATTGGTGAGATTTAGTACATTAAGTCCTACTAAGCCCGCTGTGGTGGTGGTAATTTCATTTGCGAGAATTAGATCTGGTTGCTCGTGTTGCACTAGGGTATGCAGCCATTGGTTTTTGCTGGAAGTGGGGTTAGTATTTTCGTTGCATATACTCGCAGGAGTGTTGATATTACCATAATAGAGCAAATTGTAATGCATGACTGTGAGCGTATCCAGTGTCTGGGAATGGACCTGAACATACACAAACAGAGAAAGACAAATAAAGTACAGCTTTTTCAATAGGGATGATTTTGTAAGATACTGCAAAGGTAGGGCTTCAATGTTACGGCATTGTTAACAAAATTTTGAATTGCTTTCTACACCAGCGGCTCTACAGTTCTTCATCCTGCAATACTTTGTTAAGACATAGATTTGATTCTAACTCCTTTGAATACATTCAGCATGAGGTACATCAATCCTCCATTGATCAACAACAACTCAAACCCGATTTGATACCCTCCTAAAAATTGGGAAGAAAAATATTGAATACATGCAGTGAGAACCGGGGCTAAAACAGCAAATACCGGAACCCATGCATCTTTAATGGGCTTTTGGTGAAATATACCGTAAGCAAAAAGACCCAATAGAGGTCCATACGTATATCCAGCTGCGGTAAACACTGCACTCACTACACTGCTGTTGTTTAGCAGGTCAAAAGCGATCACTACCCCGCTCATTACAAGGGTAAAGGTCAAGTGAACCCACTTCCTTGTTCGTAGATTGGCAGTATTTTCATCCTGAGAAATGCCCAAAATATCGATACAAAAAGAAGTGGTGAGGGCGGTAAGGGCGCTATCGGCACTGGAATAAGCCGCAGCTGTGACTCCTATTAAAAACACCAGGCCAGCAATGATGCCCAAAGAGCCAAAAGCAAGCATAGGAAAAAGCTCATCAGATTTGGTCGGCAGGGCGATGTGCATGTGATCGGCATATATGAACAATAGTGAGCCCATAAATAAAAATAAGATGTTGACAGCGATGAGGAGCAAAGAAAACCACCGCATGTTTTTCTGAGAGTCTTCTAAAGTGCGGCAGCTGAGATTTTTCTGCATCATATCCTGATCTAAGCCAGTCATAACAATGGTGATAAATATCCCTGCCAGAAAATTCTTGAGAAAAAACTTGCTATCCAGTGGGTCTACATACCAAATGTTCGAAGTGTCCGAACTCCATACTTCTGAAACCAATCCTAAGAAACTAAGATCCAAAGCCTGTTTGATGATATAGATGGTAAGCACTACGCAAACCAACATAGCCAATGTTTGCACAGTATCGGTGATTACTATGGTGCGTATGCCACTGCGATAGGTGTAAATCCAAATGAGCAAAACCGCCAGTAATACCGCTGCCCAAAAAGGCAAACCTACAGAGTCTAGAATTGCGATTTGCAAGACCTTCGCGACCAAGAACAACCTAAATGCAGAGCCAATAGTGCGTGAAAGAACAAAAAACCATGCGCCTGTTTTGTAGGTAATCGGACCGAATCTGTCGTTGAGGAAACCATAGATAGAAATATGGCCTTGCCGATAATAAAGCGGTAAAAGTTTGTAAATAATCACTTGATAGCCCACCCAATAACCCAGAACCATCCATAGGTAAGACCAACCTGCCCCGCCCACATATCCAGGTATAGATATAAAAGTAACTCCTGATAGCGAGGCTCCAATCATGCCAAAAGCCACCAAATACCAAGAAGAACTGCGTCCTGCCGAAAAAAAATCCTTATTGCTCCCCTTGCCACCTGTAAAAGCTGAAATTAACACCAGCAACAGAAAGTAACCCACCAATACACCTAATGCCAATAATGGATTCATCAAAATTGAATAATCAAGAGAAAGCCAAACCCAACCATAAGCGCGCAAATTATGTTATTTTTGCAGTGCAATGAACTCAGAAGATTAATCCTCAAGAAATCAAACCCTTGAATACGCCTAAAAAAATGATCAATACACAAGTACACACCATTGAGAAAACAGAAGTACTTGAAGATCTGTTGCAAGATCTCGGCATTGATCTGGAAAAGAAATTGATTGTGTACAATGATGATGTGAACACCTTTGAGCATGTCATTGATACACTCATTGATGTTTGTGGGCACACGCCACAGCAAGCCGAGCAATGTACATTGATCATCCACTACAGGGGCAAGTGTGCGGTGAAAAATGGAAGTTTTGATGTACTGGCACCGATAAGGACTGGAATCACCGATAGAGGTATTTCTGCAGAGATCGAATAACGTTTCTTAGATGCACTATCCCTCAAAATTGATTGAAAATGCAGTTCAAGAAATCTCTAAACTACCGGGGATAGGCAAAAAATCAGCGATGCGTTTGGTACTTCATCTACTCAAGCAGGATGAAAATTACACCAGCAGGTTCACACAGGCACTGAATGACTTGAGAAGCAAAACCACTTATTGCACCCAGTGTCATAACATCAGCGATAATACCTTATGCCAGATATGTACCTCAGCCTACAGAGATGAAAGTGTAGTGTGTGTGGTAGAAGACACAAGGGATGTGATTGCTATAGAAAATACAGGACAATTTACTGGGCAATTCCACGTATTAGGCGGTGTAATCGCTCCTTTGCAAGGTATTGGACCTGAAACGCTAAAAGTAGAAAGTCTTGTAAAAAGGGTAAACTCAGGAGCGATAAAAGAAATTATTCTAGCCCTAAGCCCAACCATGGAAGGCGACACCACCTGTTATTATTTGGCTAAAAAACTTAAGGCCTATCCTATTCGGATTTCATCCATAGCTAGAGGCATACCTGTGGGTGGAGAATTGGAATTTGCCGATGAAATCACCCTTGGCAGAAGTATAGTAGCTCGTACCCTATTTCATTACGAATAAGCCTTGAAGCTGTCGATCATCATAGTGTCCTA
>DAINOB010000253.1:0-3559 GCA_036735585.1 Cytophagales bacterium
TTAAAATTACACCCTACAGATCCATAGAGAAACAAAGTGCAAATATAGAAATAAGGCTTTGACCGGAAATTGTAATCTAACTTATTTTGGATTGAGGGATTAAAATTGGCCTTCAAGTTCTAATTCATCTACAGTGGATTGTATTCCTGATTTTCAATTCTTGATTCTGTTAACAAAAGCTTAACATTACAAAGAGCAATGGTATTTGCACGATAGCTACCTTGCACTCATGCATTTATCCAAAGGCATAAGCGTGCTGGCAATTGGTTTTATTCTATCCGGATGCAATACTACCAACCGCGAACGCACCGTCAAAATTATGGGCTCAGACTCTGAGGTGAATTTGGTTTTGCATCTGGCGGAGGCATATACAGCAATTGACAGTGTTACCTCTATCGGAATAATTGGTGGAGGATCCGGTATGGGAATAGCTTCTTTGATCAACGGCAAGGCACATATTGCAAACTCCTCACGAGGTCTCACAGCTTCAGAAAATAAATTGTGCCAAGACAGAGACCTCGATGTGCGTAGAATCATTTTTGCCAAAGATGCCATTGCTTTTGTGGTGCACCAATCCAATCCTCTGGACACACTCACGCTATCTCTTCTATCCTCAATTCTAAGAGGAGAAATCAGCCAATGGTCTGAAGTGCAAAATTCCCTGGAACCGAAAAAGGTCAGAATGTATGGTAGACAAACGAATTCAGGTACTTACTTATATGTAAAAGACTCCATAGTAAAAGGTGAGTACAGCAATACCTTTCTTGGGCTCAATGGAAATGCTCAAATTATCGAAGCTTTACGGCAAGACCCTAGTGGCATTGGCTATGTGAGTGCCGGCTATTTAAACGATCACACTGCCATGAATCAGGATATTAAAGTGCTGTGGCTCAAAGCATACGATCATTCAACCGCCTTCAGTCCCATGGATGCTGAAGCAGTGATCGCTATGGATTACCCTGTGGTGCGACCATTGATACAATTTGTGTCTAAAAAAGTAAGGAAGTCTGCACTTGATTTTATTGCCTTTGAGCTTAGCGAAGCAGGGCAGCATGTGGTGCAGTCCAGTGGATATTATCCACTTAGTGCAGCTGAAAAAGAAGCTTCCTTAAAACAGATTTCAACCGATCATGCGTCAACTCAGAGATAGGATCGCTTTTTACCTCATCACAGGAGCAGCATGGACCACTGTGGCCTTGCTTATCGGCATCTTTGTGATGTTGCTGTACAAAGGGGTACAGATGTTTGGAGAAGTAACACCGGGTAATTTTTTCCTCTCTTCAGATTGGAATCCCGGAAATGAAAATCAACCTTCTTACGGCATTCTGTCTCTGCTTTGGAGCACTGCACTTGTTACACTGGGTGCGATGGTTTTGGCTGTGCCGGTAGGTTTGGCAACGGCAGCCTTTATCTCTGAACTTGCGCCTACCAGGCTTAGAAACATCCTGAAACCTGCCGTAGAGTTACTCGCAGGAATTCCCTCTGTGGTGGTCGGCTTTATCGGAATAGAAGTAGTTGGACCCTTTTTGCAGCAGTATTTTGGACTTAGCACCGGATTCAATGCCCTCAATGGTGCCATTCTCCTTTGTGTCATGTCCTTGCCCACCATCATTTCCCTTTCCGAAGATGCCATTCGCAGCGTGCCTAATGCCTATAAAGAAGCCTCTTACGCGTTGGGCGCAACGGGATGGGTTACTCTGATCAAAGTCACCTTACCTGCTTGTACTTCTGGTATTATCTCCGCTTGTGTACTGGGCATGGGCCGGGCCATAGGCGAAACCATGACCGTATTAATGGTTACCGGCAATGCAGCTGCTATGCCCAAAGGATTTTTCGATAGTGTGCGCACACTCACAGCCACCATTGCCATAGAATTGGGAGAAGTTGCTTATGGCACTACCCACTACTTTAGTTTATTCGCCATTGGCAGTGTGCTGTTTATTATTTGTTTGATTTTCAACGTGCTGGCCGAATGGATTGCGGCAGGCTATAGAGTAAAACAGCAACTATGAACAGCCGATTTGTACAATTTTTGGGCTATGCAAGCCTCTGGTTTTCCACCCTGCTGGTGGTGGCCTTTCTGCTGCTCATGCTTATCGATATTTTTACAAAGGGAGCAGGCATGTTGAGCATATCTTTCCTTACTCAATTTCCAAGCAATGGAATGACAGAAGGAGGTATTCTTCCTATCCTGATAGGTACTGTTTGTGTTACACTGGTCACCGTTTTGGCAGCGGTTCCCATTGGTTTGGCAGCGGCAGTTTATCTGAATGAATATGCAGAAGACAACACCGTTACGAGATTGATCCGCTCTGCTATTCGAAATCTGGCGGGAGTGCCTTCGGTTATTTATGGATTGTTTGGTGTGGTGGTCTTTGTGGACGGATTGGCAATGGGCACTTCTATTCTCGCTTCAGGTCTCACCTTAGGTTTGCTTACTTTGCCCACAATTGTATCTGCCTCTGAGGAAGCACTGAAAAATGTACCCTATGCCTACAGAGAAGCTTCCCTTGCACTAGGCTCTACCCGCTGGGAGTGTATTTGGCATCAGGTGTTGCCTGCCGCTAAAAGAGGAATACTCACCGGAGTAATTTTGGCCATCTCAAGGGCTGCGGGGGAAACTGCTCCCATTCTCTTTACAGGAGTTACTTTCTATCAGCGCTTTCTTCCCTCCTCCTTGCTCGATGAATTTATGGCCATGCCTTACCACATTTACATCCTTAGCACCCAGCACCACGCCATCGACACTGTTAGGCCCATTGCCTATGGTACAGCATTGCTTTTATTGTTATTGATACTAGGGCTTAATCTTATAAGTATCGCATTGAGAAAAGGACACACTTCCAGAATATGAACACGCTTTCCAAAATACAGGTAGAATCCCTCAATGTGTTTTTTGGTGCCAAGCAGGTAATCTATACCGTTTCCTTTGATATTCCCGATAGACAAGTGATTGCCTTGATAGGGCCTTCAGGCTGCGGCAAATCTACCCTACTGCGTGCCATCAACCGCATGCACGACCTTACCCATTCTGCGAAAATTGAAGGCAGTATTTTTGTGGACGGCACAGATATCTACGGTTCGCAATCCGATCCTGTGATGATTAGGCGCAAGGTGGGTATGGTGTTTCAACGGCCCAATCCCTTTCCCAAATCCATATTTGAAAACATTGCTTATGGTCTGCGCTTGGGTGGCTTGAATAATAAAACCGAATTGCATGACCGCGTAGAAAAGGCCTTGAAGGATGCCCATCTTTTTGAAGAAATCCCTAATCTGAATATGTCGGCTATGGATCTGTCGGGAGGCCAGCAGCAACGGTTGTGCATCGCAAGAACGATCGCTGTAAGCCCAGAAGTGATCCTGATGGATGAACCTTGCTCCGCACTAGACCCCATCAGTACCCATAAAGTAGAGGATCTGATTTTACGATTAAAGGAAAACTACTGTGTGGTAATCGTAACCCACAATATGCAACAAGCCAAAAGGGTTTCTGATAAAACTGCCTTTATGTATTTGGGTAAATTGATTGAATACAATGCCACGAAAGCTGTTTTTGAAT
>DAINOB010000254.1:0-3545 GCA_036735585.1 Cytophagales bacterium
AAGAAGAGTGTGATCGCCAGAATGTGAAGGCAGTGGAATTGCTGACCAAAGTATGCTGTGAGCAAAATATTTTCCTCTTACAGCTATCAACAGATTTTATTTTTGATGGCAAATCGGGCCCTTACAAAGAATCCGATACGCCCAATCCTCTCAGCTATTATGGTGCTACCAAGCTCAAAGCAGAGGAGATCATCTTGCACGCACCCGGATTGAGATTTGCCATAGTGCGCACCGTGTTGGTATATGGCGTAGCGCGTGGGTTAAGCAGATCAAACATTATTCTGTGGACCAAGGATAATCTGGAACACAAGAAAAGCATACAGGTTGTCACCGATCAGTGGCGTACACCTACCTTGGCAGAGGATCTTGCTCAGGGCTGCTTTCTTATCTTGGACAAAAAAACTACCGGCATTTATAACATAAGCGGTGAAGACATGCTCACTCCCTATGATATGGCCATTGCCACTGCGAGACACTTCAAACTTGACAAATCCCTAATTAAGAAAGCTACCGCGGCCACATTTACCCAACCAGCCTTGCGTCCACCCAAAACGGGTTTGGTGATAGCCAAAGCAAAGAAAGAATTGGACTACAAGCCACATAGTTTTAAGCAAGGGCTTGCAATAGTAGGAGAGCAGCTTTTGCAGCATGCTGCCGCTCAAGGAACGTAAATCTGAAGAAATGAGCGCTTCAAAAGGCATAAGTAGGTTGTGTATTTTCCTTGTTGGGTCCATCTTATGCGCTGCTTGTGCCGGCCTAAAAAGTCCTTCGAAGCTTAATTTTTCTTTTCTCTATGCAGATAGCGAGGCACATTTTACCAAAACATCTTTGCTGAAATCTCAAAATGGCTATCGAGGATATGTGTTGATAGACCCTATTTTGGCAAGTGAAGAAAATGAAGACCTTGTTATTGACAGAAAGTACATCCCGCTGTTGGCATATTATAAAGATTACGATCAACGCAAGCCAATATACAGCGATACCCTTCGCAACAACGAGTACACCATACTTCCAGTGCAACAAGGCTTACTCCTTACCTTTTCATTTCCTTTGGAGGATGTCAAAGATGGCGTGCTCATCCTCTATTTCCTTGACATCATCAATAAGGCACATTTGGCTTATGACATCCCATTGCCAAAAGTAGCCAACCCACTCTCTGCTCAAATCAGCTTAACACATAGCAATGGAGTACCTGTAATGGACAGTTATGTCAACTGCGAAGACACCTTGATACTTCGAGCAACTGATCTATCCAACGCTCAATTATACATCACCTATTACAGTCAGTCTTTCAAGCCCGCAGTACCGCCTATGGCAGTTTCCATGCGCAGCGATGAACAAACTTTACACATCGATACCACTTTCGCAATTGCTACGGCTCGTCCTTTTCGTTTGGCCCGTCCTGGACTTTACCTCTTTCAAACGGACACCAATGCAGCACAAGGCTTTACCATCCGAGCGGACTGCCTTCGATATCCACGCCCCTCACGCGCACAGGAGCTCATCGATGCACTTATTTATATTACCTCTACCGATGAACGAAGTAAGATTCAAAAGGCTGTGAATCCAAAACGAGAGCTAGACAATTTCTGGATCAATCAGGGTGGAAATAAGGAAACTGCAAGGCAGATGATTCAGCAATACTATCGAAGGGTAGAGTTTGCCAACAGGCATTTTACCACCTTCAAAGAAGGCTGGAAAACAGATAAAGGGTTGATATACATTGTGTTTGGCACACCCTCTAAAGTCAAGCGCAATGCAGAGGCCGAAGAGTGGCAGTATCCTAAAAAGTCTCTCGCAGGGGAGCAAAGATTTGTGTTCAGCCATCGCCCCAATTTGTTTTCTCCAAGACATCACGAATTGATCAGAGCAATGGAATATGATATCTATTGGTACACTGCTGTGGAGCAGATACGCAAAGGACTTTCAGAATCTAAATAAGCATGCAGGCAGGTATACAGATGATTTTTGGATTACATCCGGTGATGGAGGCTCTAGCATCGGGACGTGAGTTGGATAAGATTATGATTCACCGTGAGGCTGCCCAAAACACTACAGCCGAGTTGGTGGCCCTAGCCCGAAATTTAGGGGTGGAAGTACAACGGGTGCCTTTGGTAAAGCTGAATCAGATCACTCGCAAAAACCATCAGGGGGTGATTGCATGGCTTTCTCAGGTAAGCTATGCCTCTCTAGATCATGTGGTCACAGAGGTTTTTGCTTCTGGGAAAATGCCTCTGCTGCTGTTGTTGGATCATATTACCGACGTACGAAACATGGGGGCTATTGTGCGCACGGCAGAGTGTGCAGGAGTTCAAGCCATCGTAGTGCCCTCCAAAGGTTCTGCCCAAATCAATGCCGATGCCATGAAGGCAAGTGCTGGGGCCCTGATGCACTTGCCCGTATGCAGAGAAATGAGGTTTACCGATGCCATTAAATACCTCAAAGACAGTGGACTTAGGGTAATTGCAGCCACCGAAAAAGCATCTCAATCCTTGTACGAAACAGATCTTACAGGTCCATTGGCTATTGTACTGGGATCAGAAGAGGAAGGTATCAGCAGAGAAATCCTCACTTTAGCTGATGAATTGATAAGCATACCCCTTCTAGGCAAGGTAGGATCCCTCAATGTATCAGTTGCCGGAGGTGTGGTGCTGTATGAAGCGCTTAGGCAGAGAAAATCAAAGTAGCTTGGTTTGTTACCAATTGGTAGCCTCTATCTCTCGGGCTGCCCTTAGGATATCTCTGCGACTGATTTGACCAATCACTTTGCCTTGATGATCTACTACAGGAAAGCGTCTTACATTCGAATTTAAAAACTCAGTTGCAGCATCCACCACATCCTTTTCAAAATGTATGGTTTTGATATTTTTACTCATATACTGCGACACAGTGCCGGTACTGATGGGCTCATTGTAATACGCGGAGGCCACAATTACCCTCAAACAATCAAACTCAGAAATAAGCCCTAACAATTCTCCAGATTCAGTTAGCACGGGGGCTCCAGAGATTTTCTCGTCCAGCATGATTTCAATCACTTCGGACATGCGTTGATCAGGCTTAAAACTGACCAATTTTTCAGTCATGTAGCGGGTAACAGGGGCATAGGCTTTACGCTTGGTAGCCTCTTCAGATTTGGGTGTAAAATTCATAGGTTCAGCGGTTAAAGATTTTTTGAAGTAACAATGTATGAGATAATTGGAATTAAAGCAATTGCTGGGTGCAGCCTCACGATAATCGGTACAAGTTGAAAGTAGGCTAGTGCTGCCTGCCCCGTTTCGGGGAGCTTTTAGCTTATATATTTTGTCTTATCCTTTTCCTTGTTGGTGTTGCAGATATCCCTGTGTGTTCTTCCCCGAAAAGAGTGTGACTTAGGGTAGATGATACCAGCTCAAAGGAGCGAAATCATATACCTAGAATTTCCCTTATTGGTGTTGCGGGTATACTTGTGTATAGTTTACCAACAAGAGTGAGGCTTATGGTAGATGAATTCAGCTCCAGAGGAGCGAAATCATAATAGAAAAATATAGTACAATAAAACCAAAGCT
>DAINOB010000255.1:0-3537 GCA_036735585.1 Cytophagales bacterium
CCCCAATCTCCGCTAATGGCATCGTTCCATTCCCTGCCAAATCCGGGCAGCCCTCTTCTATTCGGTGCTACCACTACATAGCCTTGTGTGGCCATTAAGGCAAAGTTCCATCGATAGCTAAAAAACTGACTTACCGGACTTTGAGGCCCACCTTGGCAGTACAACAGTGCCGGATGCTTACGGGAAGCATTCATATTTGGAGGCAAGATCACCCAGGTGAGCATTTCCTTCCCATCTGTGGTTTTTATCCATCTTTTTTCCACTGTGGGCATTTTTACTTTTGCCAAGGCTTCCTGATTGGTGAAGGTAAGTGGACTGATGGCTCCCTTGGCCACCTCTATCCTCACCAATTCTGTAGGCCGAAGCATGGTATTTTGAGTGCCAATCAAGACTTTTCCGGCCACATGCACTTCGTTGATGTCATGATCTCCAGAAGTAAGTGTTCTGATTTTTTTGCCCGCTAGGGTTAGCTCCACTACTTGCTTGGTGGCTTGTACCACAGAAGTGAAGTAAATCTTTTTCCCATCCTCACTAAAACAGAAGCTATTGGCAGATTCTATGTAATTATCTGTAAGGGCTTCTTTTTTGCCTGTGCTGAAATTGTAGCTATAAATTACCTCTTTGTCTGCTTCAAAACCTTCTCGTGCCATGCTGAGCCATGCCAAGGATTTGCCATCAGGCGAGAATACAGGATGTAGGTCGTATCCTGTCATGCCTTCGGTAAGATTGGTGGTGGTTTGAGAATTCAGGTCATAGAGGTAAAGGTCTGTATTGGTAGATAGAGCAGCGGCAGTTCCTGTTTTTTTCTTGCTTACATACACCAATTTTTTCCCATCAGGACTCCAGGCCATGTCTTCCATACCTCCAAAAGGTGGGTGAGGACTATGAAAACGCTCTCCTTTGAGTATATCTTTGCCTTCCTTGATTTGCTCACCTTCGCGGTACGTGCTTACAAAAAGATGCTGGTAGTGACCATCTGCCCACGAATCCCAATGTCGGTACATAAGTCCATCGTACAATGCTGCATCGGCTTTTGGCAAATCAGGGTACTTATCCTGAAGGGTTTGGTCTAATTTTACAGAAGCGGCATAGCACAATTGTTGCCCATCGGGGCTGTAACTATAGCCTGATATTCCTCCCGGCACAGTGGTTACTTGGCGTTTGTTGCCTCCATCGGGTGTCATCTCCCAGAGTTGCATTTCTCCTGACTCTGCGGATAGATAGCCTATCTTTTTGCCATCAGGGCGCCAGGTAGCTTGAAGCTCAGATCCGGGACTGTTGGTAAGGCGCTGTGGCTCAGCTCCTGCCACCGAAACTACATACAGGTCTCTGTTGCCTTTGTTTTCCTTTAGATCATAATAGGTTATTCCATAAAGTACCGTTCGCTTGTCAGGGGAGATACTAGGTTCTGAAACACGTCCTAAGCTCCAGAGCCATTCAGGAGTAATGGCAGTTTGAGCTTGACTCAGTTGACTCAATGCAACAAGAAAAAGAATTCCAATTTTTCTAAACATTTGGGTTCAAGGATAAGGAATGGATAAAATATTTATTGACAAGTAGGGCAAAGACCCTGCACAAGCACATTAAGTTCATCGGCTTTATACTCTTTGGGTAGATTCAAGGTGGGCACATGCACATGCTCCAAGCAAGTGGTTCTGCCACATTTGTTACATTTAAAGTGGACATGATCGTGGCTATGCCCGCTGTCCTCGCAGGCTTCCCCACACAGTGCATATTTTGGCGTGCCCTCATCGTCTAAGACCTTATGCAGGATTCCTTTTTTCAAAAAGGTCCTCAAAGTGCGATACACCGTCACTCGGTCAAAACTGCCAGGGATATTTACTTCAATTTCCGATTGCGAAAGTGCCTTAGATTCACCCTCGAAAATCCTCAGAATTTCGAGTCTGGAGGGCGTGTTTCGTAAATCAAACTGTTTTAAGATGGCTTTGGATTCCATGTCCACTGGATTACAAGTGTTTGGTGGTAAAGGTAATCAATGGAAGCTTTGGGTTAAAATGCCTGAGTAATCATTCTAAATGGCCTTGCTTCTTACATAGCTTGATAAATTTTGTCATTTCCCTTGATGCTGATGCGTAGCCTTGATTTATATTTACGCCATATTGCAACACACATGGAAACCGCTTTTAAAGAATCGTTAATTATTGAAGAATCCTTCAATGACCTCTTGAGTACCATTCTTACTTCCAATTGGGAGGAGGATGAAGAAGTTGCTGACGAAGACGATGCCTTTGAAGATGAAGATGAATTCGAAGACGATTTTGATGATGAAGATCTAGACGGCCTGGAGGAAGACTTTAATTTTGATGAGGATGCTGATGACTCTAAAGAACCCTTTGAGGAAATGGACGATTTTGATGATTTTGAAGAAGAGGATGAGGGTGATGTAGAGGAGGATATTTAGTTTAAGGAAATATCCTAGGGCCTTTAGACAAAGCAGAAAACAAGGTTTTTGCACTTTTCAAACCATCTTTAACTAAGTATCCTAATTTCAGTATTGGCTGGAGACCTGTTTTGATGTAGGTTTGTGGGTAGATCAATTTTTTCACATAAACCCTTATTACACACAATCATGTCGCAAAACACTCCCATCACAGTAGCCTATGGTGACGGCATTGGGCCAGAAATCATGGATGCCACTCTTAGAATTATTCAAGCAGCCGGAGCCAGAATCGCTATAGAAACCATCGAAATTGGAGAAAAAGTATACATGCGAGGCGAAGCTTCAGGCATTGAGCAATCGGCCTGGGACTCACTTAGACGCACCAAAGTATTCCTAAAAGCACCCATTACCACACCACAGGGCGGAGGTTTTAAAAGTTTGAATGTAACCACCCGTAAAACCCTTGGATTGTATGCCAATGTACGTCCATGTGTATCGTATCACCCCTTTGTAGAAACCAAGCATCCCATCATGGATGTGATCATTATTCGCGAAAACGAAGAGGATCTTTATGCTGGGATTGAGCACAGACAAACTGAGCAGGTATACCAGTGCCTAAAATTAATTACGCGCCCAGGAACGGAGAAAATCGTTCGTTATGCTTTTGAATATGCTGTTCAGAACAACCGCAAAAAAGTAACTTGCTTCACGAAAGACAACATCATGAAGTTTACCGATGGCTTGTTTCATAAAGTTTTTGATGAAATAGGTGCAGAGTATCCTCAAATCGAAAAAGAGCATTGGATAGTTGACATTGGAGCAGCCAAGCTTGCCGATACACCAGAAGCATTTGACATGATTGTAATGCCCAATCTGTATGGAGATATCCTTTCAGATGTTGCGGCCCAAATTGCTGGTTCTGTAGGGCTGGCCGGATCATCCAACATTGGAGATCATGGAGCTATGTTTGAAGCCATTCATGGTTCAGCTCCACGCAGAGCAGGTCAAAACTTAGCCAACCCCAGTGGTTTGCTTTTAGGTTCGGTATTGATGCTCAATCACATTCAACAGCCGGATGTGGCCACCTTGGTACACAATGCATGGCTTAGAACCATAGAAGACGGTGTACATACCTA
>DAINOB010000256.1:0-3518 GCA_036735585.1 Cytophagales bacterium
CATTTACTCAAAAGTATGCACCAATTATGCTCATCCTATTGCTTGTTTACTATTTTGATCTGTTTGTTTTCGGCCTGTTGCGGAAAATCCGATGGGTATCTTTTCTGTTCTTTCCTTTCTTTTGGGTTTTTGACCGTGTGACTTTACGCTTCTTATATGAAAGGCCCTTACAGGTTTATGGTAGCAACATCAATCGGCTCAAGGCTGCCTTGGTATTTCTTGGCTTCTTCTCTTTTTCAGTAGTATTAAGTTATTCTGCCTTGCAAGACCACATGGGATATTCTAATCTTTTTGATTCAAGAAAATACCTTTTCTCTATGACAGATCAATCGCTACAAGTCCGTCAGACACATTATTTGGATGAGCTTTTTAAAAGAGGTAAAAAAGCCTCAGGCCCGGTGATACAATCCATGAATGTGAAAGATGATCTACTACAAATATTTATTCCTTACAGAGGTACCTATGATAACTATCTATCAAAAACCGATTCTCTAAAAATCGTGGATTTGGTTGGGGTGGTTTTGGATGAAGATACCATTGAATCCATCAAATGGCACAATTACCATGCTTTCGAAAATGACCAAGTTGGGCTTATAGGCATGCTTGATATTCAAGAGTTGGCTCGGGGAGAACATTATTTAACCATATTTAAAAAAGAAAGCACCAAGATTGTTGAGGACACTCAGGTGGAAAGAAAGATTACCTTTTGGAGGGATTGAATGTTAAATGAGGTTCATTTTATAAAAATGTTGCTTAATATATTTTCCTATCTTTGATAAAAAAAATTTCGATGGAACGCATTGTAAATCTGCATATAGAGAAGCTTCAGGAAGGTTTTTATCTTGCGACATCAGACAATGTTCAAGGCCTTATAGCACAGGGCAGGACCATTGCCGAGACAATAGAAATTGCTAAGGATCTCGCTAAAAAACTCATCGAAGCCCAAGAAGAACAGATTACTAATTTGAAGGTATTTAAAGATAGCTTTGATTATCCTATTGTAATTGGGGTGTAACAATGGGTCGCCTCTCCGGGTACAAGTACCGCGAAATTGTCAGAATATTAAAGAGATTTGGATTTGAGTTCTACAGGCAGGCAGCAGGTAGTCACGAAATTTGGTATAATCCAATCACTAAGAAGTTTACAACAATACCCAATCATTCGGGTGATATGCCTGAGGGTACATTGAATGCGATACTAAAACAAGCTGACATCAAGATTGAAGATTTTATCAAGTCGAAATAAAAAAGTGTACAGGCAATTGGGACAATCTATTTGTGTTTGTTGCTACCTTAGTTGTCTCATGTTCGCTCTGTAATTGAAATAGCGAATTGAACAAGGAGATTTAAATCAATTTGCATCGAAAATAACCCATTACCCAATGGTTTTTGAAAATCTGGAAAAGGAAGTAGAGTTTAGCTACAGCAGAAGCAGTGGGCCAGGAGGTCAGAATGTGAATAAAGTGAGCAGCAAAGTAACCCTGCACTGGAAAGTAGAGGATTCAAAGGTGCTGCAAGATTCCTTCAAAGAGAAAATCAAAAGGAAGCTTACGAACAAAATAAACGCTCAGGGCGCTTTGGTTCTGCATAGTGACACCACCCGCAGCGCTTTATTAAACAAGGAATTGGCCTTGAAAAAATTGATGCATCTGATTAAGCAGGCCTTAAAAGAACCCAAGAGAAGAATAGCCACTCAGCCCTCTAGAGCAGCTGTAAAGAAGAGACTAGAAGTAAAAAAACGAGAGGGAGAAATAAAAAAACTTCGGAGGGAACGATTTGATTGAGTACAGCTTTAAAATCCTGACTTTTAGAAAAAAATAAGATGTTTCCCTAATCCTCAGTACTTCTAGTGTAAGCTTACTTATGAATTTCTTAAATTTAATTGCTTAAAAAAAATTATGGTTAAAGAAGTTGCATTGGGTATAGACATAGGTGGCACCACCACCACTTTCGGCATCGTAGACCATCAAGGCAATATCCTGGCCGACAGCAAAATTATGACCCATGCCAAAGAGCATGTTACTCGCTTCTTACCAAGACTGTATGAGGCCTTGAACACCTTAATAAATGATTGCCCTTCACCTATTTTGCTTAAAGGCGCAGGCATAGGCGCACCAAATGGCAACTACTTACGGGGTACCGTGGAAAAACCAGCAAACCTGCGATGGGGCGATGAAACTCCCCTAGCGGAACTTATCTCCAAAGAATTTGGCGTACCTACCGTACTTACCAACGATGCAAATGCCGCTGCTCTTGGAGAAATGCGGTATGGAGCCACTAAAGGAATGAAAAACTTCTTGATGATCACCTTAGGTACCGGCCTAGGCAGCGGATTGGTAGTGGATGGCAAATTGGTCTACGGCCACACGGGCTTCGCAGGTGAGTTGGGTCACATGAATGTAAAAGAAGAGGGAAGAGAAGGTCCCTTCGGGCTGAAAGGTAGTTTGGAAGCGTACGTTTCAGTTACGGGAATTAGACGTACCGTATCCAAAATGCTGGCAGATTCAGCTGCAGACAGTCAGTTGAGAGACATTTCCTACAACCAGCTAACGGGAGAAATGATCACTGATGCAGCCCTCAAAGGAGATAAGATTGCTCTTGCAGCATTTGACTATACTGGTCAGTTTCTTGGCAAAGCCTTGGCAACGGCCATACTTTTTTTAAGTCCCGAGGCTATTGTACTGTTTGGGGGTTTGGCCAATGCAAAGGATTTGATTTTTCAACCCACATTAAAACACATGGATACTTATATGCATCCAGTATTCAAAGGCTCAGTGAAATTGATGCTTTCGGAATTGCAACATAAAAATGCAGCTGTTTTGGGTTCAGCAGCCCTCATATGGGAGGAGCTGGATAAAAGGTCAGCCTAGAAGGCTTATTCTTGAATTCTTAAGCTGTTTTGATTTGTGCCTCTTTTGCGAAGTATCGAATAGAAACCCAATGGTAAATACCAAAAAGTAAGGCACTGTAGAGAACATTTCCTAGTAGAGTGCCTCTGAAAAATGGAAGCCCAGCAGAGTAACAAGCCATTAGACCACTAAAATCTTGGGTGTATAATGGGTTGCCCGGCCAACAAGCAAAATTGGTGATCAAGAAAAACAATACTGCTGAACCCAAAGCGCCTACTGCAATGCGACTTACATTGATGCGTGTAAATAGATAAAATCCTAACAAAGCAGTAAGTGCGTAGCTGCCATACACCCAGTAGAAACCTTGGTAAAACCAGACAAAAGAGCTTTCCTGCGCTCCGTAAACTACATTATTAAGATACAGATCGCTGATAAATGCTGCAAGAAGGGGAACAAAGATGGCCAAATACCTTTTGGAGAAATGTGCAGCTCCAAATAGCGCAATCGCCCCGAGAGGTGAGAAGTTGTACTCATGTGGCAACAGTCTGGAGACTACTGCCAATACGATTAATGCAAGAATAAATATATTTTTAAAGTCAATTTTCTGCATAACAGTTAAAATTACACCCTACAGATCCATAGAGAAACAAAGTGCAAATATAGAAATAAG
>DAINOB010000257.1:0-3516 GCA_036735585.1 Cytophagales bacterium
CGAAGCATTGGCATTTTGTCTGTCGTTTTGTTGTCTGTTAATTGTTAGCACTGTCGTCTTTTAGGGTTGCTTGTAACTTGTTTATATGCGTCACCCCATGACGCCAATCCAGCTACCCTTTGCCAGATATGCGTCATGCAAGTTCTATTTCTATGGGTGGTTATTTTTTCGGGTTTCGTCCCGAAGGGAGCATAGCCTGCAAATATTTGTGGATTACAAGCATGCTGTTGATCGGTGTAAGGTGTACAACTCAGCATAAGAGTCATAGGGGTAAGGATATAGATTGCAAGCGTAAGTTGCAATATATTCTAACACAAAAGTACTATTGGCTTAAGCTTTTTTAGAAAAGGCTTTGGTTATGGATCTTGGCTCACCTAAAATGTCATCGTGGGTGCCGCATAAGAACCAGCATCGATCCTATACTTGTCCTTGGTCTTAGTTATTGCTTTTAATTGTAGCAGGTTGAGCTTTCTTCGGCAATGGTCTCCAAAATATATGAAGGGTCTCAGCGAGACGCTAAGACTAGGTAGATGGGATATCAAAGGGTCTTCGCGAGACGCTTAGACCAGATGGGTTACTCTCGTTTTGGCAAAAAATTAGTGAGTGTTCGCTAAATTATTCTTTAAAAAAGGCCCAAAGATATTTTGGCAACATTTTGACAACACAAAAAAATAACTCCCTGAAGATCAAGGAGTTAAGTGCTTTACTGGTAGTCCGTACGGGAATCGAACCCGTGTTTTATCCGTGAAAGGGATACGTCCTAACCCCTAGACGAACGGACCATTTTTGGGAAATGAGGTGCAAATATAGGGAGCATACTTCAACTGTGAAACAAACTATGAAAAAATATTCTGCTCTCGCTTTTCTATATTTGCAATCTCAATTTTGAATCATTTTTAATCTAATCATCTTATCTCACAACTTATGGGAACAATCAAAGTAGGTATCAATGGATTTGGCAGAATCGGTCGCCTTGTCTTTAGGGCTATTGCAGAGCGCCAAGACATGGAAGTGGTGGCCATCAATGACTTGATCGATGTAGACTATATGGCGTATATGCTCAAGTATGATTCTACACATGGCATCTTCAAAGGCGATGTGGCCGTGAAGGAAGGCAAGCTTGTAGTAAATGGCAAGTCTATCCGTGTGAGCTCCGAAAAAGATCCAGCCCAGCTCAAATGGAATGAAGTAGGTGCTGCCTACATTGTAGAATCTACAGGATTGTTTTTAACCACCGAAACTGCTCAGAAGCACTTGGATGCTGGAGCTAAAAGAGTGGTGATGTCCGCACCTTCTAAAGACAGCACACCCATGTTTGTGATGGGTGTAAACCATTCTACCTATACTGCTTCTATGGCTATTGTTTCTAACGCTTCATGCACCACCAATTGCCTGGCTCCTGTAGCTAAGGTGCTTCATGACGCTTTTGGTATTGCCGAAGGATTGATGACCACTGTACATGCCGTTACTGCTACGCAAAAGACAGTAGATGCGCCATCGTCAAAAGATTGGAGAGGGGGCAGAGGAGCCTATCAAAATATCATTCCTAGCTCCACAGGCGCTGCCAAAGCAGTGGGCAAAGTGATTCCATCCTTGAATGGAAAACTAACAGGGATGTCCTTTAGAGTGCCCACACCCAATGTATCCGTAGTGGATTTGACATGCAGACTAGAGAAGCCTGCCAGCTATCAGCAAATCAAAGATGCCATGAAAAAGGCTTCAGAAGGGGAATTAAAGGGTATTCTTGGCTACACAGAAGATGCAGTAGTGTCCAATGACTTTTTAGGAGATGCCCGTACTTCTATTTTTGATGCAGAAGCAGGAATCTCTTTAAATGATCATTTTGTGAAAGTAGTAGCTTGGTACGACAATGAGTGGGGCTACTCTTGTAAACTGGTAGACTTAATGGCGCACATGGATACGGTAAAGTAATTTTTAGTGCATACTCAAGAAAGCCGAAGTAAGTAGCTTCGGCTTTTTTGTTTGGTTTACATCAGCCCCTTCATCATGCGGTTCCAGTAGAGGTAGGGGAGGCCGTACTTTTTTAACAGCCACATGCTGTATTGTTCTTTGGTGGTATCCACCAACTTACTAATCAGTGGGTCGGAGTCTCTTACATTGTCGTATTTGTTAAGTCTGAAATTATTGATTGAAGGCAATTGGTAATATCCTGCTGCTAATCGGGTTTGAAGTGATTTTTTAGCATTTCCTTGCAACCATTGTAGCATGAGAGCATGTACATTTCCATAGCCCTCATTACGTTCTCTTGGCAAAAAGGTATATAAAGGATCTCTGCCCCATTCTCTAGGAGACAGCAATCTGCCATCGCCAGTAATATGGGTGTAGTTGGCATTCACTTCTGTAAATGCGAGTTTGACTCCAAATCGTGCTCCAATGGTATTGGATTGATAGCCGGGCCTCACATAAGCCAATCGAGGGTCTGCATTGCCTCCATTGTTAAGTCTGTCTTGCCGAATGTATTGTAATCCCCAAATCCAATACTTCAGCGGCTTGTATTCTATTTGTCCATCTGTCTCAGGTGACTTTAATGCGATGTTCAGGACGCTGGATGTTTTCAATGGCTTGGTTCCAAACCTGAACCTTTAGTCCTTTGATGGGTCGGTATTCAGCATTTAACAAGGCTACTCCGGCACTTGTAAGATTGCCCTGAAACTGATGTCTACTTCCATCATCATCTCTGCCGGCAGCAAACATACCTATTGACTCAGGGATACCATACCAACGGACAGTGCCGCGCGGTGAGATACGATTAAGCCACCCACCTCTAAAAGACCATTGCCTCAGGTCATGACTTTCTATCCAAAGACCATTTTCACCGGTGGGACGCATTCTGCCATCCTGAGGATTTATCCAGGGAGTATTGATGTTTTGCTGGCCATAGCGAAAAAACGTTTTGCCTATGTTGTAAGTGAGGTATAGGTATTCGAGACGGTCAATGTCTTTTCTGTTTTCTGCATCTGTGATATCAAATTGCCCTATTTCATAACGATTAAAAACACCAGTAGCCGGGTCAGGATGCGTAAAATCGCTCGAATAAACATTGTAAATAAAAAAGCCTCCGATACCTATTTGAAAGCCATAGTATTGTTTGGTTTCAAACTTAAGCCCCCCTCCCAAAGCGTTGGCGTAGTAATCAGATAATCCTTCTGCATTTTGGGTTTGCATAAAAAAGTACCTAAAGTTTCCTGTAATTTTCCCTTTGGTAAAAACTTCACGCAGGGTGTACACTTGCTCTTTGCGGTTTATACTGTCTTCTTTTTCACTTGCTGATGTTTCTATAGCAAGGATCAAAAAAAGCATTTGCAACCAACAAAATTTCATTCCGCAAACCTTCACTTTGTGCTTAAAATCCTGCCTTTATATAGCTCCAGCCTTCTTCTTGTTTTTCTACGATGTAGAGAATGCCTGCCTTTACATAAGTGATACCCGGTAGTAAACTGCTTTTCTCAACTTTTCTTTCTTTGAGTGAGAATTCACAAGCATGGAATTTTACTC
>DAINOB010000258.1:0-3492 GCA_036735585.1 Cytophagales bacterium
AGTATCTTCTTCCTCCGTTTCTATCGGAGAGGCTACTATGGTTTTGGAGGGAGCTGTTCCAGAACCAAACATACTTAGCTGTCCTGTTTGGAGATCTGTTTTTTCGTCTTTGAGTGCCGATTGATTCCCCAACACCCTTGCTGACAAAGTTCTGAATTCCAATTCTTCAAAAAGTGGTTTGAGTAGCGCTGCATCTGGACCGGTGTATTGGAGAGCTTCAAAAGTATAGTCCAAAGGCACAGTGGTACAGATGGTAGCCAGTTCTTTAGATTTCAAACCTTGCCCGGCAAAGTTTCGGATGTTTTCACCGAGTTTTCCCGGTATTCCAGCGGCATGTGCAATAAGATTTTCTACGTTGTCGTATTCTGCCAGCAATTTTTTTGCAGTCTTTTCGCCAATGCCAGGGATCCCTGGAATGTTGTCAACGGCATCTCCGATAAGGCCAAGCATATCGATAACCTGCTCCACACGCGATATATCCCATTTGCCTAGTACCTCTTTTACACCCCATGTTTCTACACCTTTGCCCATAAATGCAGGCTTGTACAATAGTATCTGATCTGTGACCAATTGACCAAAATCTTTGTCCGGTGTCATCATAAACACCTGAAAACCATGTGCTGCTGCCTGAACAGCCAATGTGCCAATGATATCATCTGCTTCATAGCCATCCAACTCTAAGATGGGTATATGAAAGCCTTCAGCCAGGCGCTTCACCAAGGGAATGGCTACAGTGATATCTTCTGGCTGCTCCTGTCGTTGAGCTTTATAGGCTTCAAAACTTTGGTGTCGAAAAGTAGGAGCAGAAGTGTCAAAAGCAATTCCCAGATGGGTAGGCTTTTCTTTTTGAATAACCTCAAGCAAAGTATTGGTGAAGCCAAATACTGCACCTGTGTTTAGGCCTCTGGACGTAACTCTTGGATTTTTTGAAAATGCAAAATGCGCTCTGTATATAAGTGCCATTGCATCAAGAAGAAACAATTTTTTGGGTTGATCTGACATGCTTTAAGCTTTGTAACGGTGAATATATGCTAAATCTATGGCTTGTAAATAAGCATAGAGAGTTCTTGAGGCTTGCTTACTTTTTACTCCTCTGCCAGATCCTTGCCTAGCATTTTGCTGGTTTTGGCTCCAAGTTGTCGCAGCTTTTCTGACCTTGTAATCAAGTTGCCATTTCCTGTACTTAATCGATTCATGGAAGTATCGTAGCTGTGCTGCGCTTGTTTTAATCGATCGCCCAAGGTTTCCATTTCTTTTACAAAGTCCACAAACTTATCATAGAGCCTGCCACTCTCTTCTGCAATCTTCAAGGCATTTTTATTTTGTTTGTCCTGCTTCCAAATGGAGGCTATGGTTCTTAAGGTGGCCAAAAGGGTAGATGGACTTACAATTACTATTCGTCTATCCCATGCAAAATTGAAGAGTTCGGCATCTGTTTGAACGGCAAGACCAAAAGAGGCTTCGATCGGGATAAACAATAGGGTGAAATCAGGAGTGTTAAAACCTGAAACAGAGGGATAATCCTTGTTGCTTAGGTTTTGGATATGGCTTTTTAAAGAGCTTACATGCTCTTTGATGTGTCGATCTCTTTCCAAGGGAGTTTCTGCCCTCACTATAGATTCATAGGCTACAAGCGAAACTTTAGAATCAATCACAATGTGTTTTTCATCGGGCAACAAAACCACCACATCGGGTCGTAGGTTTCTTCCGTCTTCGTCTTTGGCTGAGTATTGTACTTTATATTCCCTATCCCGCTCCAGTCCTGAATTTTCAAGGATGCGTTCTAGCACCATCTCCCCCCAATTGCCTTGCATTTTGTTGTCACCTTTGAGCGCTTTAGTCAAGCTATTGGCCTCGCTCATAATCACTTGGTTGAGTTCTACCAATCTGTTGATCTCTCCTTTCAGCGAGTTGCGTTCTGCCGCTTCTGTTTTGTAGCTGTTTTCAACTTTGAGCTCAAAATCTTTTAATTTCTCCTTGAGAGGACTTAGTATTTGATCAAGATTGGTCTTATTTTGTTCGGTAAAGCGATGAGATTTTTCATCAAGCAAGCGTGATGCAATGTTTTCAAACTCCAGCGTAAATTTCTTTTGAACCTCCTCAATGTATTTTTTTTGTTCATCGAGCTGCTCTCTTTGTTTTTTGAATGCCTCTTCTGCCCTTGCCAGACGCTCGGCCTGTCCTATACTTTTCTCTCGTTCGGTTCTTAGTTCAGCTTCGGTTTTTTGAAAGTTTGCGTTGAGGATTCCCAACCGATCTTCCAAAACGGCTAAATCTTTATTGAGCAAATTGATTTCTGCTTCTTCCTGCTGATCATTACTTGGTTTAGAGGTAGATTTAAAATACAAAAAACCCAAAGCAAACCCGAGTATAAGACCCACTCCCAATAGTGCATATTCCATACTACAAGTATACACTCATCGAAACACAGTTGAAAAAATGGCTATCCACAATGATAGCCTAGAAGAGCAAGGCTAGTTCAATAACTCACAAAAGGCATAGTCCACACAAACTGTTCGTCATCTATTTGTTTCACAATAAAATCAGCAAGATCTGCCCTAGCAATGGAAGTGCTGGCATTGACACCCACCCAGCCTACTCGGTAGGACCCAATTTCTTTCCCATCAGTGAGTCTTGGCCCGCGCACAATGATCCAATTAAGTCCACTTTCTTTTAAGACTTGGTGATGGGCAATGGCATCATTGAGTATCTTGGGTACGGCTAGCTTCATGATGGTACGGATCATTTTATCAGCAAACTTGGGTTGATCTTTTTCAGGAAAGGGCAAACCTCCACCTGAGAGTGAAACAATTTTGTTCAGACCATTTTTTTTCATCCCAGCTACAATATTCTTCGTTCCTTGAGTTTGAAGCCACTCAGGACTGTTCTTCACATGTCCAAATACGCTGATTACACTATCTGCATCTTTAAGTGTTTGTTCCACGTCAGATACCTGAAGAATATCTCCTTTTATCACTACCAAATTGTTGTGCTGTAGAGAGATTGATGATGGGTTTCGCGCTAAAGCCTTTACCATGTATCCTTTTGAAAGTGCTTTTTGAAGGACATGCTGACCTGTCTTTCCCGATGCTCCGAATAATGCGATTGTTTTCATGTTGTTTTGAGATTTTGACGCAATCTTAAGTTATTTGCAAGTACTTCACTATTTATACAGTACACACATTTTAGTAAGTATGAGCCAGCCCATTAAAATCACATCTCGATGTCCGATAAGGACTACGCTTGAGCTACTAGGCGGAAAGTGGCGTCTAATTATCTTGCAACAGCTTTCGCATGGACCTCTGAGATTGTCATTGCTCAGGAGTATGATTCCCGATATCAGTGAGAAAATGTTGATCCAGGAGCTTAAAACTCTGGCAGACCATGGGCTGGTAGGTCGTAAAAATTTTGGTGAAGTGCCTCCAAGAGTTGAATACTCGATCACTGCTCAAGGAATGTTGGCTTTGCCGCTGATTGCTGAAATGAAGAAGT
>DAINOB010000259.1:0-3475 GCA_036735585.1 Cytophagales bacterium
GCCTTCACCGCCCTTCCTTTTATTTTCCCTGTATCTTCCGGTTTTATTACCACTCCACCTACATTAGAGGCGTATGGCAAAAGCCCTGGATTTTCGGCAACTTTATCGGAATCTATCGGATTGCTCCACTCTTTTTCTTCTGTCATTCTACTTTTTGTATTCTTTATGCATTATGCAATTCCTGAGCACGTATTCCCTCTTCGGAAACAGAAAAAATTTGACAGGTGATCTGCTTTCTTAGATTGAGATATGCCTTATACTCATAATCAAAGGCTATTCTCGAGTTCACGCTTTTGTCATAAACCTCCAAAAGTCCCATGAGCATCTCACATCCTTCTCTTACTGCACCTGTATCTCCGCTATTGGCGGTGATGTAATCTGCCCATCCACTTTGTCTGGCTTTGCGGGTGAGCAAGGGGCTGCCTTGCCTGCCTATCATAATTCTAACTCCTACCATAGAGGCCACTCTTAGGTCGAGAATATCGTCAAAGAAATACGCTACTTCTTTCGGTTCTATCTTATGGGTGTAGCAGAAGTGATTCATTGCCTGCATTTTATCTGCACATTTAAAATATACCGTATGGAAATGCTCTCTTTGTGCCCAGCGTTGTGCAGAGGGATTGTGCTCGCCTGTTATAATTCCTGCAAATGGCATTTCGCTGTTTTCCATCCAATAGCCAAAGCGCAACATATTGGTACCCATAGAATCTACTTCAGAAAACGGGCTACCCTCTTCACCTCCTTTAAAACCTGAATTAAATACCCCATCCCAGTCGAAAACAAATGCTTTTACATCTTTCAACCTGCCTAAAATAACAGAAGGGGAGCTAATCCACTCCCCTCCTAATGATTTAAAGATTTGTTCTATTTCTAGAATGTTGTTCATCAAGCAGAAGTCTTGTTCAGATCTTGAATATCCAATATGCCTACCGGCTTACCTTGATCTGTCACCAATATGTTATCAACTTGTGAAGACTTGAAAAGGTTCTGCGCCTCATACAATAATGCATCTGCATCGATGGAAACGGGAGTCTTAAAACTTATGTCACTCATCTTCATATTGAGTGCTTCCTTGCCCTTGGTTTGAATGGCTCTTCTAAGATCGCCATCTGTAAACACTCCTACAATCGAGCCATCAGTATTGACTACCGTAACACATCCAAAACCCGATTCTGTCATTTTCAGTATGGCATCGGTCATGGTATCTGTTGGTATAACAATTGGGTTTCCAGAACCCAAAACTTGCCTTACACGAACCGTCATCAGCTTGGTGTGTTCAAAAAACTGCTCTGTGCCCAAGGTAGTAAAGTTGTTTTCTGTCAGTTGCTTGATGATTTTATAAGGAGCCGTAATGGTATGCACTCCGATGTTGATGGCGTTGCGCACATGCTCCACGTTTCGTACTGAGGAAAACATGATTTTAGTGTTGTAACCATAATAGTTTACCGCATTCACACACTGCTCTACAAGGGCTAGGGCATCGTGCCCCTGATCTTGCAGCCTGCCTACCAATGGACATACATACGTTGCTCCCGCTGCCATGGCCATGTATGCTTGCTGAAGGGTGTACACCAAATGCACATTCACCATGATCCCTTCATCGGTCAATTGCTTACATGCTCTTACTCCTTCTAGTGATACCGGAATTTTAAAAACAGACTTGCTGGTGTCAAGACCCATTTTGATTTGTCTGTGTGCTTCTTTGTAAATTTCATCTGCTGTTTCGCCAAGAGCTTCTACTTGTAGCACAGGCACCATGTTGGCCAGTTTCAGGATGAGCGTATCTACATCTGTCACCCCTTGACGGTGCATAAAGGTAGGTGTGGTGGTGAGTCCTGCTAAAAACCCTAATTGAAATGCTTCTTCAATTTCTTTGATATCGGCAGAATCGAGGTATAATTCCATAAAATTTGATTGATGTTTAATTTCTATACTTTACTTCAATGGCATGAATCTCTAAAAGAGGTTTGAGAAACTCCTCGAGATCATACACACATAATTGACTTGCTGCATCACAAAGTGCACGGGATGGATCTGGGTGGGTTTCAATAAAAACTCCATCTACCCCTGCGGCAACACCTGCTTTGGATATGGCAGGCAAAAATTCTCTGGCTCCACCTTTGGCATCCGCTGAAGGAATACCATACTTTCTGATGGAATGGGTAATGTCAAAAACCACTGGGAAACCTATGTTTTGGAGATGGTAAAAGCTACGAGGGTCTACAATCAAATCATTGTATCCGAAGGTATATCCGCGCTCCGTAAGGATAATGTTTTCGTTTCCAGTACTATCTAGAATCTTTTGAACCGGGTGTTTCATGTTCTCAGGAGCGAGAAACTGTCCATGCTTCAAGTTGACCACTTTACCTGTTTTGGCTGCTGCTAGCACCAAGGTGGTTTGCATACACAGATAGGCAGGGATTTGAAGAACGTCTACAACTTCTGCAGCCAAAGCAGCTTGCTCTGGATAGTGAATGTCAGTCAATAATGGAAAGCCAAACTGCTTTTTAACTTTTTCTAAAACCCTAAGCCCTTCATCGATCCCAGGACCATCGTAATATTTTACGCTGCTTCTGTTATCTTTTTGAAAGGAAGACTTGTAAATCATAGGCACTTTAAGCCTTTGGGATACTTCTGCCAGCTTTTCGGCTGTCTGCATCATGGTAGTTTCGTCTTCTACCACACACGGACCAGAGATTAAAAATAAATCATCGGCTCCGCAATTGATATTACCTATCTGAACTTTTCTTTGCGCCATACCCTGTTTATTGGGGGTGTTAGAGCGCAAATATCGGAATAATAGCCGAAGCGCAAAGCCGACTTAGCAAGGCTCTAAAGGCAGCCTGAGAATGGCTGTAGTCCCTTCTTGTTCTTTGCTGAGTAATTCTACATCTCCTTGATTGTACCTAGCAAACATGCGACTCAAAGAAAGCCCCAATCCCGTTCCTTTCTCATAATTGGTACCAGGAGTAGAGTCATTCATATCAGAATTGAAAATCTGATCCAGCATCTCTTTGCTCATCCCTATACCGGTATCCATCACTCTGATCTCAATAAACCCTTTTTGAATACTGGAGTCTAGAGTAATGGACTCGCCTTTCTTTGTAAACTTTATGGCATTGGAAATCAAATTTCTCAAGATGATTTTTACCATCTGTTCATCTGCATTAAGGCTCAAGCTCGTAGAAATGTTCGAGCTTACTTTCACCTGTTTGTCTAGAAACTGTTGATGAAACAGGGCTAAGATCTCTTCTACCACATCAGATACGTTGAAATTTGTGGGTTGAATCTTAAACCCACCCATCTGCTGCTTGCTCCAAAGCAAGAGATTGTCAATTAAGGATAGTGTATGAAGCAAATGTTCATCTATGCCATTAAGGATTTTTTCATGCTCGTCTGGAGTGAGTATCCCTAATTTTAACAATGTTGTAAAATTTTGAAGTTGACTTAGCGGAGCTCTAAAGTCATGTGAAAT
>DAINOB010000260.1:0-3465 GCA_036735585.1 Cytophagales bacterium
TTCAGCTGTTCTCCGGCTTGTTGGTTGAGCCATTTTTTCTTTACCTCCGAAAATTCATCCAACAACGCCTCTGCACCAATGCCTATTTTGTCTAGTTTCTTTTGAAGTGCTCCGTTCACAATCAAAGCAAAATTTCTGGGTAAAATAACAGGCATTGGAACTCCCCATAAATCAAAGATCGGCTTTAACTGCAGCCAATAGCTGACCTCGGCAGGGCCTCCAAGATAGGCTAGGTTTGGTAGAATTACCTCTTGGTAAAGCGGCCTGAGCACAACATTGGGACTAAATTTTTCGGGTTGCTCCTGAACCAATTGTCTGATAGCGGCCTCATTAAACTTAAGATCGGTATTTAAAACCTCGAAACTGTTTTCACCTGTGGGTATAATTCTTTCTCTTCGACCATTTTCCAAATAAAACAAGTTGATCGGCCTTCCAAAAACTTGAGCAGAATAGCTGGCGTCCAGTAAAGTTTTCTCTGCTTCCTGCATGGCAGGGGTGCTTGATTGTTCTACGAGCTCATTTAGCAGATAAGGGGAAAATTGTGCCTTGAGCGATGCGCTATCAGGATCTAGGATGATCAAACCATAAGAGCCAAATAAATAGCTGACTACTTTGGCATGCGCTTCAGCTAAGGTTTGTGAACTTGTATAAGCCTCCAGCATCCAGTTAGGAAAGTCAGGAATTTGCGACCAAAAATCCTTACCGGGTGGGTGCATTCTGCCCACTGGTCCTGACTGAGCAGAATCCCAATGATAGTTTTGGCCAAAAACCTGAAAGTCGGAAATCTCTTCGACATCATGATCTTCCGAGGCCATCCAATACACAGGCACAAATTTTTTGTCAGAAAAGTGTTTTGCCAATTCTTCGGCAAGGCGAATGGTGCTGATGATTTTATAAATAAAATACAAAGGCCCTGTGGCAAGATTCAGCTGATGTCCCGTAGTGACAGTAAAGGTTTCCTCTTTGCTTAAATACTCAATGGCAGTCTTTTGAGCCTCATGAGTGTGGTAAGACGTATTTTTCAAGTAATCCACAAGCACCATTCTTTTTTCTTGTGGAAATTTTCTTTGTTCCAAAGCCGAAGTGAGGCCTTTCAAATCGGGGCTGTAGGGATATAGAGACTTTAATGAGCTATCCTCTGAAAGATACTTTTTAAGAAGTTCTGGGTAGTGGGCTAAAGCATCAAGTGAAAGGGATTGTATCTGCATGATGTTTTATACCGGGATGCCAAAGAGGTCAAACTCTGAAGCATCTGTAATGGAAATGTGTGCAAATGTCCCCTGAGCTAAATAATGATTCTCCGCAGGCACCAACACTTCATTATCTACCTCCGGAGAGTCATGCTCGGTACGCCCGATGAAATAACCTCCCTCTTTTCGATCAAACAAAACTTTGTAGGTTTTGCCAATTTTCTCCTGATTTAGTTCGTAAGAGATGCCTTCCTGCAATTGCATGATGGCGTCAGCACGCTCTTGTTTGATTTCTGCAGGCACATCGTCTTCTAAGGAATATGCATGGGTTTTCTCTTCGTGTGAATAGGTGAAAACCCCAAGTCGGTCAAATCTGGTTTGGGCAACAAAATCATACAGTTCCTTGAAATCCTGATCTGTTTCACCCGGGTGGCCTGTGATCAAGGTCGTTCGGAGGGCAATACCAGGGACTCGATTTCTGATTTCATCCAGTACCTCCAGTGTTCTTCTTTTTGTGATTCCTCTCCGCATGACCTTTAGCATAGGATCAGATATATGCTGAATGGGCATATCCAAATATTTGCAAATATTCGGTCGCTCTGCGATTACGTCTAAAGTCTCAAGAGGAAATTGGCTTGGATAGGCATATTGCAGTCTGATCCACTCGATACCTGGAACATCGGAAAGTTTTCTTAATAGGTCGGGAAGCTCTCTGGATCCGTAGGAATCTAGCCCATAATACGTGAGGTCTTGAGCAATAAGCACCAATTCTTTTACTCCCTTTGAGGCTAATTGAGTGGCTTCCTTGACCAATTGCTCTTTAGATTTGCTCACATGCTTGCCTCTCATCAAGGGAATGGCACAAAATGAACACGGACGATCGCAACCTTCTGATATTTTAAAAAAGGCATAATGGGCTGGAGTGGTCAATTGCCGCTCTCCCAACAGCTCATGTTTGTAGTCTGCTTTGAATTTTTTAAGAAGCCTAGGCAAATCTCTGGTGCCAAACCAAGCGTCTACTTCACTTATTTCTGCCTCAAGATCATTTTTGTAGCGCTCAGAAAGACAGCCTGTTACATAAAGCTTGTCTATGATGCCATCATTTTTTGCTTGGGCATAATTCAAGATCGTCTGAATGGATTCTTCTTTAGCGTTGTCAATAAATCCACAGGTATTCACCACAATCACTCTGGCGTCACTATTTGGAGCTTCATGAGACACGGCTATGCCATTGGCAGAAAGCTGTCCCATCAACACTTCAGAATCCACGATATTTTTAGAGCACCCAAGGGTGACTATATTCACTTGATACTTTTGGCTGCCTTTGGTTTTCAATTTTTCAAAGGTTTGTTGCTGAATAGGCTCTCTACATACGCCATTTTGTCGAAAAGTTGTAGGTCCTCGGCTCGCTCTCCTACTCCAATATATTTCACAGGTATCTTGAATTCATCAGAAATCCCAATGACCACGCCTCCTTTGGCAGTGCCATCCAATTTAGTAATAGCCAATGCGTTGACCTCAGTTGCTTTGGTAAATTCTCTGGCTTGAATAAGGGCATTCTGACCCGTGCTGCCATCCAAAACCAGTAAAACTTCATGGGGGGCTCCCTGCATTACTTTTTCCATTACCCTTCTGATTTTCGAAAGTTCATTCATTAAATTCACTTTGGTATGAAGCCTTCCTGCGGTATCTATGATTGCCACATCTGCTTGCATGTCAATTGCTTTTTTTACGGTATCAAATGCCACAGCGGCCGGGTCGGACTGCATCCCATGATCTACTACAGGTACTCCTACGCGTTCGCCCCAAAGTTTTAGCTGATCCACGGCAGCAGCGCGAAAGGTATCTCCGGCTCCTAATACTACTTTGAGGCCGGCATTTTTGTATAAAGTTGCCAGCTTGCCAATAGTGGTGGTTTTGCCTACTCCATTTACCCCTACCACCATAATTACATAAGGCTTAATAGAGGTAGTAACAGAGGCGTGAAGCGCATCTTGAGCTTTGTTTTCAGTAAGTAATGCCGCTATTTCTTCCTTTAGGAGGGTGTTGAGTTCTTCAGAATTGGAATATTTTTCCTTGGCTACTCTACTTTGAATACGCCCAATAATTTTGAGTGTGGTGTCGATTCCCACATCTGCACCTATCAATATTTCTTCTAAAGCATCTAAAGTGGCATCATCTACTTGAGACTTGCCAAGCAGAAGTTTCCCAATTTGTCCAAGAAGGGAGGTTTTTGTTTTTGCAAGGCCCTTATCTAGAGCGGTTTGACTGTCTT
>DAINOB010000261.1:0-3465 GCA_036735585.1 Cytophagales bacterium
TTTTACGCCTACTTCTGTGATGTGCTGGTAGAAACTATAAAACTGCTCACCATTGATCAAAAAACGACTCTGAAACACTGCTATATGAAGGACAACTCATTGTTTGAGCAGGCAGCGGCTGAAGGCAAGAGTGTGGTCTTGGTTTTGGGACACTATGGCAATTGGGAATTTGCAGCTTTGGGTATGAGTTTGGCATGGAACCACCCCATTACTGTAATTTATCAACCCCTTTCACAGCAAAAATTTGAAGATCTCATTTTTAAGACACGCTCCAAATTCGGGGCCCTGCTGGTACCAAAAAACAAGGTGTTCCGCCATATCATTGTCTACAAAGGAATTACGGCCTACACTTTTGTGGCTGACCAAACTCCTCTGCCGAAAGTAGCTTATTGGACCAACTTTATGCATCAGGACACCCCTGTGTTTCAAGGTCCTGAAAAGATTGCCAAAAAACTGGATATCCCCGTGATATATGCAATAATGCACAGAAGGAGACGAGGAGAATATGAAATGGTGGCTGAAATGCTCGTAAAAGAACCCAAACTCACCCAAGATGGGGAAATCACCGAAGCTTTTACCCGGAGGCTAGAGAAAGATATCAACGCATGCCCAGATTACTGGCTTTGGACCCATAGAAGGTGGAAACAAAAAAGACTTCCTGAGCAAATGCAAGAACATAATTCTTGATTCAGTTAGTGGTCGATAGTCAAAAAAAACGGGACAAATCCGTGCTTTTTGCTTATTTGCTGCATCAATCCTAAGCTATGTCCCAAAATCTGGAGAAAGAAAAAAACATCGATAATCTGAAATTGCTGGTATCACAACTGCAGCTAAAATATGCGCAAGTAAAAAAAGGCGGGGGCGATAAAAAGATTGAAAACGAACATAAAAAAGGAAAACTCACCGCCAGAGAACGCATTGACTATCTGATAGACCAAGGAAGTCATTTTTTGGAAATTGGCGCATTTGCGGCTGAGGGCATGTATGTGGAAGAAGGAGGTTGCCCCTCAGCGGGAGTGGTTATAGGTATCGGTTATATCCACGGAAGGATGACAATGATAGTAGCGAATGATGCTACTGTAAAAGCTGGCGCTTGGTTTCCCATGACTGCCAAAAAGAATCTTAGAGCACAAGAAATCTCTATAGAAAACAAAATTCCAATTGTGTATCTGGTAGATAGTGCAGGAGTGTTTTTACCCATGCAGGCTGAAGTTTTTCCTGACAAAGAACACTTCGGTAGAATTTTCAGAAACAATGCGGTGATGTCCTCAATGGGGATTGTGCAGGTGGCAGCCATTATGGGCAGTTGTGTAGCTGGTGGAGCCTATTTGCCTATCATGAGCGATGAGGCATTGATTGTAGAAGGCACTGGCTCTGTATTTCTTGCGGGCAGCTACTTGGTCAAATCAGCCATTGGAGAAGATATAGACAATGAAACCCTTGGAGGCGCAACTACCCATTGTGAGATATCAGGGGTTACCGACAACAAGTATCCGGATGATAAAGCCTGCCTGGATGCCATAAGAAACATCTTTGATAAAATAGGTGAAAAACCACGCGCAGGTTTTCATAAGGCTACAGCCAGCCTTCCTAAGCTTAAGCAAGAAGAAATATTTGAGATCCTGCCCCATGACCGTGTAAAGCCCTACAACATGCTGGATATCATCCACCGATTGGTAGACGATTCAGAGTTTGATGAATACAAAAAAGACTACGGTAGAACCTTGCTTTGTGGCTTGGCTCGCATAGATGGATGGGCTGTGGGCATTATCGCCAACCAACGACTGATGGTAAAATCAGGTAGAAAAGAAATGCAAATGGGGGGCGTGATCTACTCTGACTCTGCAGACAAGGCCGCTCGTTTTATTATGAATTGCAATCAAAAGATGATCCCGCTGGTTTTCCTTCAAGATGTCTCCGGATTTATGGTAGGCTCTAGAAGCGAGCATAATGGCATCATCAAAGATGGAGCAAAAATGGTAAACGCCATGTCCAACAGCGTGGTACCGAAATTCACAGTGATTCTTGGCAACTCTTATGGTGCAGGCAATTATGCCATGTGTGGAAAAGCTTATGATCCGCGCCTGATTGTATCTTGGCCCTCTGCCCAGCTAGCGGTGATGAGTGGCGCTTCTGCGGCCAAAACTTTGCTCCAAATAAGGGTTTCTGCCATGAAAGCAAAAGGACTTACCCTAAGCCCTGAAGAAGAAAAACAGATGCTCGATGAGATCGCTGCTCAATACAATGCCCAGCTTTCGCCCTACTACGCTGCCTCCAGATTATGGATAGACGCCATTATTGATCCTTTAGAAACACGTCAGGTGATCTCAATGGGTATAGAAGCCGCCAATCATGCGCCTATTGAGCGGCCATTTAATGTTGGTGTGATCCAAACCTAAGCCCAATATGCCGGATCCTCAATTGCCTGAAATTAACGAAAACGAGCTCAATGCATTGGTATCCCTCCTTGACGATGAGGATCACGAGGTGTTGAACCATGTAGAGCAGAAGTTGATTGCCTTAGGAGACAAGGTAATCCCTATCTTAGAAAAAGCCTGGGAGTCTCAATTTAACCCCTTGGTGCAGAGAAGGATAGAAGAGCTCATTCATACCCTACATTTTGAATCTGTACAAAATAGATTGCTTTTTTGGAGCAGCAGCGGAGCCAAAGATCTTATGGAAGGTTTGTGGATCATAGCCACCTACCAGTATCCAGATTTAAACCTTCAAGATATCCGTCAAAGAATGGATGAATTCATTGAGCTGGCAAAGAAAGATTTTGATTCTACGCTTACGCCAAGAGAACAAGTGATGCACTTAAATGAGGTAATCTTTAGCACACTGCGATTCAGCGCCAACACCAAAAACTTTCACTCCCCCTCTAATTCCATGATCCACCTAGTGTTGGAGAGTCGGAAAGGAAATCCCATTGCATTGTGTGTGGTGTATATGGCTGTAGCTCAAGCTTTGGGAATGCCAGTTTATGGGGTGAACCTTCCCAACCTTTTTATCTTAACCTATAGCACCGCAGCAAGTCAATTCTACATCAATGCCTTCAATAAAGGCTTGATTTTTACTAAGTCCGACATAGACAACTATTTGCAGCATCTGAAATTAAACCCAATAGACACTTTTTATCAGCCTTGTAGCCACCAGGATATCGTAATGAGGGTACTTAGAAACCTCACCGCGTCCTTTGAAAAAACAGGACAGCAAGAAAAAGTTCAGGAAGTAGAACAGATGATTAAGACACTGGAAAGAGGATAAGGGCCAATTCCTGTAGGGGAATAACTTACTTAAAATCCTTGCTAATAAACTTTCCAATAGCATCCCCAACTGCTGTAGGAACATGACCCGCCTCTTCATATTCAGCCGGCTTTGATACTCCTTCACCTGGTAAAAACAAATGATTGAGCCCTTCAAAACTTTGAGTACTGACATTGCCCATTTTAGAAGATGCTGATT
>DAINOB010000262.1:0-3449 GCA_036735585.1 Cytophagales bacterium
ATGATTTGCCTATTGCTTTGGGAATCCTTCAGGCTTCGGATCAATTGGATACCGACAGTCTTCAGCATTACATCATCATGGGTGAGCTTGCTTTGGATGGTACACTTAGACCTATTAAAGGAGTACTGCCCATTGCCATTGAAGCACGCAAACAGGGTTTTAAAGGATTTGTACTGCCAAAGGACAACGCCATAGAAGCCTCTATAGTGAATAATTTGGATGTCATTGGCGTAGAAAGCCTGCAAGAGGCCATTGAGTTTTTTGAAGGACGTGCACTAATCGACCCTTTGGTGTCAAACACACGTGAGCTTTTTGCGCACAACATCAATGCCTATGATGCAGATTTTTCTCATGTTCAAGGCCAAGAAAACATCAAGCGTGCCTTAGAGATAGCTGCCGCAGGAGGGCACAATGTGATCATGATTGGTCCACCAGGTGCTGGAAAAACTATGCTTGCCAAACGACTGCCTTCGATTTTGCCACCCCTCACCCTGCATGAGGCATTGGAGACCACCAAAATTCACTCGGTTGCGGGCAAGCTAGGGGCACGCGATTCCCTCATAGCAAGAAGACCCTTCCGTGCACCCCATCACACGATCAGCGATGTGGCTTTGGTGGGAGGTGGTGGCATACCACAACCAGGAGAAATATCTCTGGCACACAATGGAGTGTTGTTTTTGGATGAATTGCCAGAATTTAAACGAACGGTTTTGGAAGTGATGCGTCAGCCTATGGAAGAGCGCAGGGTAACCATCAGCAGGGCGAGGGTAACCGTGGACTTTCCAGCCAACTTTATGTTGGTAGCCAGTATGAATCCTTGTCCTTGTGGCTTTTACAATCATCCTGAAAAAGAATGTGTATGCGGACCTGGTGTGGTGCAACGCTATCTTAACAAAGTGAGCGGACCACTTTTGGATCGAATCGACCTGCATGTAGAGGTTACACCCGTTTCCTTTGATGAAATGACACAAAACCGAAAGTCAGAAAGCAGCGAAGAGATTCGGGATCGTGTGATTCGGGCTAGAGAAATACAGACCGAACGATTCAAAGAATTTCCATCGATCTATTGCAATGCCATGATGGAACCACAAATGGTCAAAGAAATTTGTGCCATCAATGATGTGGGAAGACAATTGCTCAAAACAGCTATGGAACGCCTAGGGCTATCTGCCAGAGCCTATGATCGTATCCTCAAAGTATCCAGAACCATTGCTGACCTTACTGGTTCAAATGAAATTCGACATGAACATTTGGCTGAGGCCATTCAATATAGAAGTCTGGATAGGGAAGGCTGGGCAGGTTAAAAGGGGACGATAACCAAAACATAGACTATCACCTTTTTGCTGGTGCTGCCAACCCCGTGTAACGGAGAGTTTGCAGCAAACACCAAATTATTTTTATAGGTGTTTACTTGTGAGTGATCGGGACGGTTAACCATCATCCAGAAATACCCGTAGATCACCAAGTTTTTTACTCAATAATTTGAGTAAATTTGCTCAACACACTGAGTAAAATATGTTTCAGCGAAAACAACTTTCAATTATTACCCAGCGCCTGGAAAATGAACCTAGACGGTTTATTCAGGTAGTCATGGGGCCTAGACAAATAGGAAAAACTACACTCCTCAGACAATTTATCAGCAGTACTTACCTTACTTGTCACATGGCATCGGCAGATGGTGTTCTGAGTGTTAACGCCACATGGATCGCTCAGCAATGGGAAGTAGCAAGATTAAAGTGGAAAAATAAACCCCAAGAAACAGTCGTATTAATTATTGATGAGATTCAAAAAATATCTAACTGGAGTGAGTGGGTAAAAAAGGAATGGGATGAAGACACTTTTCATCAGAGGCAGATTAAAGTGGTTTTATTGGGCTCTTCGAGACTTTTGATTCAACAGGGCTTAACAGAATCATTGGCTGGGAGGTATGAATTGATTTATCTAAGCCATTGGACCTATACTGAAATGAAGACAGCCTTTAATTTTTCCTGTGATGAATATATTTGGTTTGGAGGATACCCGGGCGCAGCACAATTGAAAGACGATGAGGAACGATGGAAAAATTATGTGAACGATGCTTTAATCGAAAGTAGCATTTCAAAAGACATACTCATGCTGACTCGTGTTGACAAGCCAGCCCTTATGCGCAATCTGTTTCAATTAGGCTGTGCATACAGCGGACAAATCTTTTCGTACAACAAAATCATGGGGCAATTGCAGGATGCTGGTAATACCACCACGCTGGCACATTATCTAGGTCTGCTGGATTCTGCATGTTTGCTATCAGGTCTTGAAAAATACAGCGGAGAAATGCATAGACAAAGATCTTCAAGCCCTAAATTTCAAGTCTATAATACAGCCTTGATGAGTGCCATGTCCGGGAATAGTTTTTCTGAAATTCGATCACTGCCTCAGTTTTGGGGAAGATGGGTGGAATCAGTAGTTGGTGCACACTTGATCAATGCTGTACTTGGGTCATCGCTTAAGGTGTTTTATTGGAGAGAAAAAGAGGAGGAGGTGGATTTTGCACTTGTATACAAAGACAAATTAGTTGCAATTGAAGTGAAGTCCAATGCTAGCAAACCCGGAAAGGGGCTAAATGGATTTATGGCAAAGTTTGATGTTAATAAGTGTTATTTGGTTGGAGACAGTGGATTGTCATTGGAAGATTTTTTACAAACAGATCCTGTGAATCTATTCGATTAACTATCTGGTAGAAATAGCTGAAAGGACAGCAATCTGTTGCTCCTGCTTCCAGCCCCCATGGAACTGTGAACTTGCAGCCTGTACAAAATCAGTTGGAATGGCTCACTGTCAGGTGGAGACTCCTGAAAGGAAAGATAAATTAATCTATTTATTTGTACTTTCGAAAACTCAAATAAAGCCAGGCGCATGGAAACCACAATCAGAATCAATACCGATCTTTTAACACCTGATCTTATTGAAGGGATTAAAAAATTATTCCCCCATAAAACAGTGGATATCATTATTCAGGCAGCAGATGATACAGAATATATACTAAGTAACTCTTCTTATGCTCAAGAGCTTAATGAACGAATTGAAGACTACGAGAAGAAGAAAGAAGCCATCATTCTGAAAGCAGATGAGCTGTTATGAGAACAATAGAATTTGTTCCAAAAGCATTTAAAGAATATCAGGAATGGGTTCAAATCGATAGAAAAACAGCACTAAGAATTGGTGATTTGATTCGCGATATTCTTAGAAGTCCATTCGAAGGATTAGGGAAACCTGAACCCCTTAGATACCAATTTAAGGGATATTGGAGTAGGAGAATTGATCATGAACATCGATTGATTTATAGTGTTTCGTAAAAATCAGTTTTGATTATTTCATGTTATTCCCACTATGAAATCCAGCGGTGAGTATGCCTTAGTTCTTGCAGTATCAGGCCTCATTTGTTGCAGCAAGCCCGTTGAAAGTAGAGCTTT
>DAINOB010000263.1:0-3416 GCA_036735585.1 Cytophagales bacterium
AGTATCCATACACTTACATAAGGAAGCAAATTGATCAACAGGAGGTAAATTGACCCTAGAAATCCTAAGCCTTCATACTCTGAGGTGAGTTGATTTATAAATACCTCCAAATAAATTGTTCCAGAACTAGATACGATCACAAAAATGGGTGCCAAAATCATCATGCTGATGTAGTCCGTAAACTTTCGAATCAGTGGTCGTGATTGTTTCACTTTCCAGATCGCATTGAAACTCTCTTCTATGTTGGTAAGCAGGCGCATCACTGCCCAAATCAAAATAACTGCTCCAACACCTGCCACTACACCCCCACTGGTATTTTGGAGCATACTGTGCGAAAACTCAAGTAAACGCACCATAATTTCCTGCTGAGACTGGAAGTTTTCTAGGATTTGCTTCTCAAGGTAAGACTCCAATCCAAAGCCTTGAGCGATTCCAAAAGCCATAGCCAACAGTGGAACAAGAGATAAAATGCTGAAATAAGTAAGAGCCGATGCACGTACCAAGAGAAAGTCTTGATTGTAGTCCCTAAACGAGTAATAGGCCACGCGTAGCACTTTGATCATTCTCGTTTTGAAGGGCTTGTCCTTGCCAGGAACCTCTTCGAAAAGCAACCTTCTAAGCTTTGTCTGTAGTTGCTTTATCATGGGTCAATCTAAAATTTCAACTTTATATACGAAGTAAGGGGTATCTCCCCTCCAGAATAGAACTCGATACTTTTCATTGTAATACAACTTTACTCTTTTGTCGAAGGCAATGGCCTCTTCAATTTTGATTTGTACACTATCAGCAGAGTTTAAGATAGAGAAGTCCCATGTATTGTTGATTCCTCCACCCGCATTTTCTTGGAGTACACCTGTGACTAATTGGCCTTCCCAAGTTTTGAACAAAACCCCTCTCTTTGACAATTTTGCTGGAATTCCCGCTCTAAACCCTGTGGAATAGTTGGCTTGATAAAGCACGATTAAATAAATCGTAACTCCAGCAATGAGCACGATAGTTATGATGATGAGGATTTTTCGGTACATCTTAGTTCATAGATTGGTTGCACATATTTACGCAAATTTGCTCAGGAGCTAACGAATAATTCATTAGGTTGCATCAAAAGATAAATAAATGAATACCTCACCGTTAATAGGAAGTCCTGCTCCAGATTTTAAGCTGTTTAATACCGATAAAAACGAAGTAAGCTTAAATAATTTTTCAGGAAAAACCCTCACCTTATTGTTCTTCCCCTTGGCATTTACCAGTGTGTGTACTGCAGAGCTATGTGGAGTGAGAGATCAAATACAAGCATTCAAAGGATTAAATTCCGATGTATTGGGTATTTCTGTAGACTCTGTCTTCTCGCTTCATAAATTTAAGATGGAGCAAAATCTGAATTTTGATCTGCTATCGGATTTTAATAAAGAGGTTTCTACCGCTTATGGAGCCTTGTATGAAGATTTTGTATTGAATATGAAGGGCGTATCCAAAAGAGCAGCATTTGTGATAGATGGTCAGGGAATTATCCGGTATGCGGAAGTTTTGGACAATGCAGGCGACTTGCCAGATATGGAAGCCATAAAGAAAACCATTGCATCGATGAAAGCTTAAACTGTTTAATAAGCTTTTACCAGTACTTCCACCCTTCTGTTTTCTGGTACTTCCTCATTTTCACTGTTTACCTGTGGTTGTGTCTCGCCTTTCGGTGTGATAGAGATTCTTTTTGGTGAAATCCCGCAAGTCGATATTAGTTCATTTTTGAGGTTTTCAGCTCGCTTAAGTGAAAGTGTGTGATTGTAGGATTCAGAGCCTTTCTGGTCAGTGTGTCCAATCAAATTCAGTTGTACCGTAGGATAATCTTCGAGCAACGCTTTAAACGACTTTACAATATTCTGTTGTATCGTTGCCTCAGCAGAATTGTGTGCATACAACACATTTTCAATCAGCTGTTTGCCTATAGGTGGCCTCACTTCTGAGATATTTCCTGCTGATAAGAACTTTGCTTCATAAAAATACGCTAGCGATATGTTAACACTAGGTAAAGCCTCTTCAGAAAATATTTTATAAGATCTGTCTGACGGTAGGTTTCTAAAAATCAACTCACCTGTTGCATTGGTACTCCCTTTGGCAATCATTTCTCCGTTTTCATCCGTCAAAATCAAAGCTATTTGTCCAACTTTTTGATTTAAAGAGCTAAGGGTACAGTGTAAATCGTAGGATGCATTTCCTTTAGCCTCGGTGCTATTGGCAAACCCAAGATAATTGCCCATTTCTTTTTCAGCACGTATGTCAAGTTTCTTCCAAATACTTTGATCAACAAGTTCTACTGATTCGGATGCAATCTCGACTTCGTTGAGATAAAATTTAGGTGATTTTTCTGAAGACAGGAGTCTTAAGCGAACAAATCCTCTCCCATCAGCCTGCACATGAGCCAAAAGAGTTCCTTGCCGATCTTTCACAACAATCATTTTTCCAAGAGTTGATGCATCATTGATCTTGTACAACGCAACCAAATAATCCGGCTTTTCTACTACAGTGGCAGAGGGTTTTGTCTTAGGGATTGGCATTTTTTGCGTCTTTTCTTCTATAGAAAGTAGTACATCGGAAGGCTCATAAGCCACTAGAAAATATAGATCTTGCTCGCTGCTTTCCGTTCTTAATTTATAGGATTTATTTCCTGAAAGTGTCTTAAAAATCACCTTTCCATCAGCATCTGAAAAGGCTTTGTCTAACATGGTGGTATCGTCCGTAAACAGCTGTATGGCTACATTTGAAACAGAAACATTGCCTTCACGATCAAGGAGTCTGGCTATCATGTTAAAATTTTTGCCTTCTGCATTCGCATTTTTCAACTCTTGATTTTGCTCAGATGCCATGAAATTAAGTCCATTGATAGATTCATAATGAGGCTCTATCACATTGTTGATTTGAAGATCAGGCATATCGGCAGATGTGATTACTTTATACTGACGCTGAGAATCTAAATTCTTAAAGACCACTTCCCCTTCTGAATTTGTGAATTGACGGTCTAAGACTGTCCCATCCTCATCAACCAAAAGCACCTCAATCTGGCTTCTTACAGGGCCACTAGGGCTTACAAGTCTTGAAATGAGCATGATCTGACGCTGCTCAGGATTTGTAGTTTGTACCAAGGTAGATACCATTTTTGAGTATATAGCCGAATCCAAGAATCTAATTCGAGATTGATAAAAAACAGACTTTTGGTCTTTTGCCTTGGTAGAAAAAAAAGCCAAGTCTCTTTCGGTCATCGTAAAATAAATTTCATCTCCGAGGGTATTGATTTTTGAGCCCAGATTCACGGGTTCACTCCATCGCTGCCAGCTGTCATCCAGTCTTTTTGATACAAAAATATCAGTACCTCCCTGCCCTCCTCTTCCATCGCTAGCAAAATATAAATTGACTCCTGAGTGATC
>DAINOB010000264.1:0-3406 GCA_036735585.1 Cytophagales bacterium
GAGGATAGATCATCCGCCCATAGAAACCCTTCCTGACGCAATTCAATGGCATTGGGAAAAAAGTTGAACAAGGCTAGAAATATAGGCATCTGCAATAATACTGGTACACAACCGCTGAGGGGATTTACTCCTGCTTTTTGATAGATCTGCATTTGCTCTGCTTGCATTCCTGTCATGTCATCTCCGAACTTTTCTTTCAATATGTCAAGCTCAGGCTTCAACAAACGCATCTTTGCCATTGATACATAGGATCTGTAGGATAAAGGCGAAAGAATCAACTTCACTACAATTAGTAAAATTATGATGATGATGCCGTAGCTGGCAATATATTGTTCCAAAAATCGGAACAAAGGCATGATGGTATACCGATTGATTGTTCCAAAAATAGTCCATCCGAGGTATACATTGTCTTCAAATCCGGTAGTGACCTTTTCCATGATTTTGTAATCATTGGGTCCATAATACCATGTAAACTTCACGGGTTTACTATCCAGAGCGGAAGCATCAAACCAAACAATGCTGCTTAAATATTTTACATTAAGTTCATCAGATTCATCTGTTTGGGAAGTGATGCTGGTTTGTGTAAACTTTGATTCGGCAATAACTCCAGAAGTAAAGAATTTGTGCTTATGGGATAGCCAACTGGATGGATAGACAATGCTGTCTGAGGCAAAATCTGTCTTGCTTTCCCCCAAATTGGTTAGGCCATTTTCTACGCTGTAAACATTTACTGTGGAATTAATCCTACAGGCTTTGAGGTCTTTTTCTAATTGCGGAATATTGGTTTTCCATACCAATCTTCCCCTCACCTGCTCAGTACTATTGGCTACAGATTTTCCACTAAGCATATATTCCACCGTGTAACCAGCAGCTGGGATTACATAAGTTTGTATAATCTCTTTTCCTCCTTCTCCAGCAAATCTAAATTGTACGGTAGTCTCTATTCCATTTTCAGTTTTTACCTCTTGTAGATCATAAGTGTAAGGAAGTCTGCTGATGTCCAACCACCCTAAGGGTGTAGGGAGCTGGTAACTCAAAGTAGAGGATAGCTCATCAATAAGAAAAAGTTGCTCCTTTCTAAAGGTCTTGTATCCTTTCAATTCTACTTTTTGAAGCACCCCACCAAAAGAACTGAAGGTATAGACTGATTGAGCATTTTCTACCGTAAAAGTCTCAATCTGAGTGGAATCTATGGCTGTTTCTGTGATACTATTGCTCAGTGGTTCTGAAATAGATTGACCCTGTGGTACAGATTTTAACTCTTTTGTAGTCTGTGTAACCTTGGTGCTATCGTTAGATTCTACTGCTCTAGGAGGAGGATCAGGGGCAAAAAATATAGAATAACCTAAAAGTATAGAAGCAATAAGTACAAGGCCAATAATTTGATTTCTGTCCATCAAGGGTTGTGCTAGATTTTTACAATTTACCTGCCTTGTAATCCATGGCAGCTTTTACAAATTTTACAAACAAGGGGTGTGGATTGAGTACGGTACTTTTAAGTTCAGGATGAAATTGAGTACCTACAAACCAAGGATGATTTTTAAGTTCAATAATTTCTACCAACTGAGACTCTGGGTTAATACCCGTTGCTATCATTCCGTGCTCCTCAAAGTCTTTTAGAAACGCATTGTTGAATTCAAAGCGATGTCTATGTCGCTCAGAAATCATGGATTCCCCATAAGCTTGATGTGCTTTGCTACCCTTTTTTACTTTGCAAGGATAGGCTCCAAGACGCATAGTGCCACCTTTTTGGGTTACTTTTTTCTGCGACTCCATCATGTCAATGACTGGATAAGGAGTGGCAGGATTCATTTCTGTAGAATGTGCACCCTGAAGATCCAATACATTTCGGGCAAACTCTACCACAGCGATCTGCATTCCTAAACAAATACCGAGGAAGGGTATTTTGTTTTCTCTGGTGTACTTTACGGTAGCCAATTTGCCATCAATACCTCGCTCTCCAAAGCCAGGAGCTATTAGTATCCCATCTGCTGTGGATAAGAACTTTTCTACGCCCAGTTCATCAATACTTTCTGAGGAGAAATACGTCAGTTTTACTTTACATTCATTTACAGCCCCAGCATGAACAAACGATTCTACAATGGATTTATAAGCATCAGGGAGCGATACATATTTGCCTACAAGGGCAATGCTCACTTCAGAAGAAGGGTTCTTAAGTTTGCCAAGAAATTCCTTCCAGCTTTCTATATCGGGTTCCTGTGATGTACTCAACTTGAGCTTACTCAAAACCCTTAGATCCAGCTTTTCTTTTTTCATCAGCAAAGGAACATCATAGATGGTAGAGGCATCTATAGATTCAATTACATCCTTGTGTTGAACATTACAGAATAGAGCCAGTTTTTTTCTAATCTCATCGGGTAGGGGATACTCCGTACGGCACACTAGAATATCTGGTTGAATACCTGCTTCAAGCAATTGTTTTACAGAGTGTTGTGTAGGTTTTGTCTTTAGTTCCCCTGCAGATTTAAGATAGGGAACCAGTGTAAGATGAATTACAATAGCATTGCTTGAACCTAGTTCAAATTTAGCCTGTCGAAGGGCTTCTATGAAGGGTAAGGACTCGATGTCCCCCACACAACCACCAATTTCTGTAAGTACTATATCATATTTGCCTGATTCGCCCAGTAAATAAAAGTTTCTTTTTATCTCGTCTGTGATGTGTGGAATTACCTGCACGGTTTTGCCAAGATAGGCTCCTTCACGCTCCTTAGTGATTACGTTGTTGTAAATTCTACCTGTAGTAATGTTATTTACACGACTGGTAGAAACATTCAAAAAGCGCTCATAGTGCCCTAAATCTAGATCAGTTTCTGCACCATCTTCAGTCACATAACATTCACCATGCTCATATGGATTAAGTGTTCCTGGATCAATATTGATGTATGGATCGAATTTTTGGATAGTAACCCTGTACCCTCTTGCCTGAAGAAGTTTGCCTAAAGAGGCGGCAATAATGCCTTTTCCAAGAGATGAAGTAACTCCACCCGTAACAAAAATATATTTAACTGAGGACATAAAAAACGGCTGAGGTATTGGACCGGTTACGGGGCACAAATGTAAGGATATGTTTGGATTTACTTGGAGCTACCTCATGTTTAGCACTGCTTGATATTAAAAATGAAGCGTGCCAATCCTACCTGTACTTAAATTTAGGAATCTTTAAAATCTTTCCGCATCTGCTCTATCACTTGAAAAGTGGTACCTTCTAACTCTGAAATCCATATATCGAGCTGTTTATAATCTCCTGCGGACGGGTCGAAGCTTTCAATAGAGCGAATGGTGTGCTGTATAGATTGAATGTTGAGTGTATCTATAGAGCTTTTGTATTTGTGTGCAGCTTCTGACATCTGCCTCCAGCTTTGGTTTTCATGAGCACGTTTTATTT
>DAINOB010000265.1:0-3383 GCA_036735585.1 Cytophagales bacterium
TTGGAGGATTCCAGTTCCCTATTTTAAAGTACTCGGCACTGTAAAAAGGCTGTGCCAAAGGTTTGGTATAAAACGGAGCTACATCAGATAGGCCAAAAACTGAATTGTGTTCTAAAGTATCATATCCTGAAAGCAGAGGATAAGCCAAATACCCAGGATAAATATCTAATCTTTGCTGCTGTGTCTTAAGTGCCAATGAGTCCATTGGCGTGAACGAAAACAACCTGGATGAATTGGAATAAATGCCTTGAAGTTGGACAGACATCAACAGCTTCTTGTTGAGGTTTAGATAGGATTCGAAAATAGGTGCAGTAACCTCCATAAAAAATGAGGAAGTGCCTGAGGCATACCAGAAAATCTTTTCGTACTGCGATATAAGCAAATCAAAATCATAATTCCAGAACCTTATCTGCGTTAAGGCTTGGTATTTGAAAACATCCAAATAATCAGAATTAATCGAGGCATTACTGAATGTAGAATTGTAAATAGGGGTGGCATCGGGGTTGATGTGCGCATTGATGCGAAGGACAGGGTGATTCAATTTTTGAAGGAAAAACTGCTTGGTGGTGTCTATGTCACTTTCTGCTCCAGATTGGTCTTTCACTTTTATATAAATAGTGTTTAAGCCATTCAGTACTAGGCCTTGAAGTTTTATGGGTTCTGTTCTTTGGCTGGTAATTCTATAATCAGGACCCAAGGCAATTCCTGAATATAGGGTGGAAGAAGGAACTGCGGCATTAAAATCATCCGGGAGGATTCTTACCATGTTTGCTCTACGATTGACCGGAGTCCAAGGGCCGTCATTGGCACGGATCAACACACTGTCAATAGTTTCATCCCCATCAGCGTCAGTAGCAATCCACTGTACAGAAACTACTGCCAGTAAGGTATCTGGCCTAAAATAGGATTCATCAAGCACCAAAACAGGTGCAGTATTTTTAATAGGTATTTTTAAAAAAGCCGGATTAGGGTCTTTCGCCCCTTCATTGTCAATGGCTCTGACATAAAAATTGATGTCACTTGTATTTCCCCCTGAGGTGGAGAAGCGAAAAGTAGTGTCTTGAATTGTGGTAAAAGTCCAGTTAACATTGTCAAGAGAGTACTCATATCCTATTACAAATCCATCGTCATCAAAGCCGAACCACTGCAATTCCACCAAGCTGTTTAAGCGATCTTCACCATCCAGTTCTATTCTGTTCAGTGAAAGCTTGGTGCTGGGAGGTAGGTTTTCTAGCTCGATTCCTTTTTTGCAGCCTGTAAAAACAAACCACAACAAAGCCATGAAAATGTAAACAGTATTTCTCAACGGAGTTTAAATAAAAAAGCAGGCACCCTTTTGAGATGCCTGCTTATAAGTTGATTTACTTGGTTATCATCAATTTTCCACGCTGAAGGATTTCTCCATTCAAAGCGTTGGTAAGTACTGAAATGTATGTTCCTTGCTGAACACCTGAAAGATCTACAGTGCTGAACTGGCCATTAAGGCGCTCTGATTTCACCGTTCTTCCGGATACATCTAGCAAGGTCCAATTGGTAGCTAGGTTGTTGTCTACACGAATTACTACTTCATAAGAAGCTGGATTCGGATAGATCATCACTTGATTATCCTGCTCCTCGATACCAGCAATGGACAATGGAGCTTGAGAAAATCCTTCAAAGTCGGCATTGTTTCTTGGATACAGTTTGAAGTTTCCAAACGACCAGAACACAACACCAGTTAACGACCTCATTCTTGCACCTACTTGAACTACCTGTGCGCAGGTTGTATCATTAAGCAATACTCCAGGATTTCCTTGAGGGATTAAATAACATACATTGGGAGAAGCAGGCTCAGAATTATATCTTCCTGTCTTTACTCTTATGCCTACAGTAGGCGTTGCCACATTTTTACCTACTCTGAATTCTCCGAAGTTGCTGGTACCATCCGCATTGTTCTGAATAATGTAGATGCTGTCGTTGGGAGCTGGATCGTTAGACTTTATCTTTACCAACATACCTTCATACGCTTCCATAGCATAAGTTGCTGGCGGGGTTGCAAAAAACTGTGGCTCTAATTCCACCGGTGTGATAGTACCTGTTCCACTAGTCAACACTGAAGTTACCAAACCAATTCTGGTAAATCCGGAGTTCTCTTGTGCTGTACCTGTTACAGTTACTCGATCACCTGTATTCAATGCTGCAAGTTGAAGATTACCAGTTACTTCCAATCCTGCCCAAGTATTTCTACCTTCTTCCTGAATGAAAATTCTTTCAAGATCATTCTGAGAAGCTGTTACAATTCCAGTTACTGTTACTACTTGACCGAGTAATGGACCAGGGTTAGATCCTGAGGCAAATGGCGTAAACTGAATGTCAGAAATTTGAAGCCCATTGTTTCCAACTCTATAGAAACTATAAGTAGTAGGGAAGTTAGCAGGAGCAGTTACTGAAAATCCCCCTCCAAATGCTCTGATATAGTATTTCACATACGCTGAATCAGCTACCGCTGGAATTGTTGCAGAAAAACCATTAGGGCCAGAAACCATATTTACAGAGTCAAACGTAGGATTGTTCAATCCTTTGGCATAATAAAGACGAGCTGTAGGAGTACCTTGAGAAAAGTTAACATCAGCAGTTACGGAGACAGATTGTGTGGTAGTAGGTAATACCAAACTTCTCGCAACATTGGTGATCTGAGGAACTTGAGCCACACCTTTCTTAAACTGAGCGGTATCCCATGGAGAAATGGTGTAACCTTCAGCAGTTACATAATTGCATGCTCCCCAGATAGAATCGTAGAAATCACCAACTTGTGGTGCAACGAAATTTGGATAAACTGTATAGTTGGCGCCTAAAACGGAATTGGTCAATGTAGAGGCATTGGTACGCATTACATTAAAAGTAGCATAAATTGTAACTCTACATCCGTTGCTTTCCACTACGAAATCCTGTCTGTTTGCAGATCTTGTTCCCGGTACACTTACTACCGTTGCATTTTTGATTTTCACATACACGCCTTCCCACTGCTCACCAGTAGTCGCCTGCCAGTTGCCATTAGCATCGTTAAGTTGACATGCATCAATAGTGGTAGGTTGTGGTGCTACGGGAGGTACAGGGAAACGTGTAACATAACCACCTGTTAAGTTCCATGGCGTCATTTGTGTTTCATTTCCGCTTGGATTTCCAAAACGGTTTACAAAACCTACCACCTCTACTGAGTCCCCAGGGATTCCTGTGGAGAAATCATAAGTACCTCCTGAAGCGCCTGTGTAAGAGCCCGGTCTGTAGTTGATTCCTGACCAAGGTCCTGTACCTGATTGAATCCATACCCATCTTGCAGATCTTTCACCACTGCTTGAATAGGTTTGACCTGGTAAAGTCACCAATCTCCCTCTGATTCTAAC
>DAINOB010000266.1:0-3355 GCA_036735585.1 Cytophagales bacterium
TCCGAAGGTTTTTCAAAATTAAATAAGATACTAAATCTTACCGTTTGTTCGAGAGGATTGTTTTGGCGTTGAGGAACAAGATATGCGATATCGAGCCCGAAATTGTTGTATCGAAGGCCAATCCCTGCGGTGAAATACTTCCTATCGCCTTTGGTCAAATGCTCATGAAAATATCCAGCACGGATGGAGAATAACTGATCATACCAATATTCTAACCCTGCGGAGTACATCACTTCACGCATCTCTTCTGAAAGACCTCCCGGGGCATCGTTAAATGAAGTGAATATCCCATTCAAAGTACTTCTATTTTGATCTCTGCCTTGCTGAATCACTCCGTTTCCATCTCTAACTGGAGGCGTAGGGACCAAAAGCTTGTTTGCATCTAAAGCAAAGGTGATGGTGTTGTAATCATCTAAAGGGGTAGTGAATGCGGAACCCAAGCGAAGATTGGTAGGAATAAAATCGCTTTGAGTAGAGGTAGAATAGGAAATCTTTGCACCCAAGTTGGTAATAGAAGCGCCAAAATTCAGGTTAGACGGTTTGCCTGCCACCAAGAATTCGTTGGTATGGAAAATCCCTAGATCTACTGCGGCAGTATTACCAGGTCTTGCCTCTGTATTGTTAGGATCTGCACTTACATTGCCCGTTAGATTGGAATGTATAAACTTGGCTCCTGCGGATACACCAAGTTTATCACTTAATCTTCTAGAGTAGTTTACAGATGCTGCGTACTCCTGGGGATTGAAATCTTTAATAGGGTTATTTTGGGCATCAACAAATTGAATCCTGCCCAAATCAAAGTAAAACAAAGAAACACTCACCACATCCTCTCGTCTGAGTTTATAGTATCCTGTGATGTAAGATAAAGACATATCATTGACCAATCTTCTAAGCCAAGGTGTGTAAGATATTGAAGCACCAAAATCTTTATCTATAAAAGCAAGTTTAGCTGCATTCCAATGAACAGAATTGGCATCTGGCGAGGTGGCGGCACCTGCATCACCCATACCAGCGGCACGTGCATCGGGTGGGATTGTAAGAAATGGGGCAGCGGTGGTAATGATTCTAGTGTCATTATTCTGGGCCTCCGCTGTGATTGGTAAAAGGGCCACAGACAGAGCGCTAGCAGAACAGAGCAGAACGATGGTTTTCTTCATTTGTACTTTATGAGATGCTAAATTATAATAAATCGATTAGTTAAGAATCACCAGTTTCTGGAACTCTTGCTTTTTTTCAGCTCCAGTTCTTACTGAGAGCTTGTAAATATAAACGCCTTTGGCCAATTTATCTCCGAAATCATCTCTTGCATTCCAAGCTAAATCTGCAATTCTTGTTTTTGAAGCCGGGTAATAGCCTGTCAGTGTTTTGATCAATCTACCAGAAACTGTAAACACTTCTAGCATCACATCAAGGTCAGAACCTGCTTTATTGTGGTCAAAATGGAACAAAGTAAAATCTGAAAATGGGTTGGGGTAATTGAAAATGTTGTTCAAGCTTAAACTTTCATTGCTTGCTACTACAAACTCAATACTTGCTTCACCTGGATTGTTATGCGTATCTCTAGCCTTCACTTTAATGGTATAATTGCCTGGACTTAATCCTTGTAATGGATAATCTAGAGAGCCTTCTTTGAAGTTATTCTCTTTTGACAAATAGTATTCATTCAAAACTATGGGTTCGTTTCTATTCATTATCCCCTCTATCTGCTGGCCTGGAAGTGATCCTAATGCAATGCCTTGGTCGTCACTAAATCTAGCCAATAGAATGGTATTGTTTCCCGTAGTTCCTCCACTTACAAAAGATTCATCATCCATGTATAGGGTAATTAATGGTGGTTTATTGTCTAAAATAACGCTGGTATCTGAACCACCAATAATGATCTCACTTCTATGGCCGTGCGCATCTATAGTGCTGTTGGCTTGCCTTGCGTACAGATTGATTTTGCCGGGTTGACCAGAATAGCTGATTTGCAAGGGCACAATAAACTGGACGCTGAAAGTGCCATTAATGACAGTAGCCTGCCCATTAAACACAAAATTATCCCATTGTGTGAATGAGCGGGTGTTGGGTTGCCCTGTGGCATTGGTTGTTCCAAAGCCCTGACTCGTAATCTTTGAGGGTGCATCATACACCACGATGTTCACTTGGCCATTGAAATTACTCATCAGCTGACCACCGGCTCTGGTTACAACTTCACCGCTTAGTTGAATGACAGAAAGTGCATTGAGCGTATCAGCAGGAGCACCTGTATTAAGATTTACAATATTAGTAACTTTTGCCACTTCACGAGGGATCGCCAAACGTAGGGTAGGATCTCCTAGTAGCAGCAGGTTTCTTCCACCTATTCCGGTTGAAGCCTTGTTCTTGGTTTCCTTGTAAATATTTCCAACAATGGGATTTGAGACCTGTAAATTGAATACTTCATTGAAAAAAACGTTTAACAACGAACTATTCACTGTAGTGAAAACTGGTCTTGAGGTAGTAAATGCCCCAATACCTCCTGAGTTGGGTCTTTGAAGCAGCAACTCGCTCCCAGAGGTAATGGCCGGGTCATCGAACTTCCCAAAATCACAGGTGGCAGTCACCCAAAATGGCAAATTGTTGAATGGTGGCCAGCCATTGATTTGGTCCAAATTAAGCATAGTATTTGCAGACAATTGCGTGGTGTTGCCATGTCCATAATACGTGACAATCAGAGATCCATTGATGGCAGCATTGCTAACCTGATTGATAGCGTCAGGTGCTACTAAACCATTGGGAGAGGCTACTCTATTGAAGGCATCTAGGTATATTTTATTGGGTATAAATGCACTATCTGCTGCTTCTACTTGCCGACTGAATCGCTCACATTCATCTAAGTGGTATTGACCATCTTGTGGTTTATGATCGGCCATAAAGGTTACTCTGTTTCTCCAAATGCCAAGGGCTGGAAGGCTTTCATACAATTGAATTTTAGCCAGAGCATTGCTTGCTTCATTAAAGTTTCTAATCGGTAAACGGCCAATAGAGATATCCATAAAATGGGGGATCAATGGCCCAGATTCATTCCAATTGCCTTCATTGTCATCCAGAAACCCATAATAGTCATCGGAACAATAAGAAGACAGGTCATTTAACGACTCAAATGAAGGGTAGGTAGGCACAAAGTTGGTATTGTTCTGGGTGGTATACTTATAATCAAAGCTGGCATCTCCATAGAGTAAAAGGTACTTGAGTGAGCTCCCAGGTTTATCATACATCATTTTTAAAAAATCTCTAATGGCAACCACATCCTGCCCCCCTGAAGAAAACTCCTGGTATATATCGTGGGTGGTAACCACAGAGGCGCTTTTGCCCATACTTTGTGCCCTGAAGT
>DAINOB010000267.1:0-3314 GCA_036735585.1 Cytophagales bacterium
CAAAATTGTAACTGATCTACTTCAAGAGGAACTTGGCTTTGAAGGGTTGATTTTTACCGATGCTATGAACATGAAAGGCATCACCCAGAAATACAAAAAAGGGGAGCGTGAATTAATGGCCTTCCAAGCGGGTGCAGATGTATTGCTTTTTCCAGAGGATGTGCCTACAGCATTTTACAGGATTAAATTTGCTTTGGCCGATGGCACCATCAGTTGGGATAGAATGGCACATTCGGTTAAGAAAATATTGATGGCAAAATACCAAGCAGGATTAGATGCCTATCTTCTTCAAGAGACAAATCATGTAACGGAAGACCTTAATCGCGCAGACAAACTCGCACTCATTCACACGATGTATCAATCGGCTGCTGCGCTGGTAAGGGATCAAAATAATTTGGTTCCCTTTGTTCATCTGGATCAGGGTCCGGTAGCAGTTTTAAGCATAGGAGACAGCGCAAATGGGCTCTTTGGGTATACCTGCAGCAGATATACCACTGCAGATCTTTTTGCTTTGGATGGGAAAACAATAAAAATGGAGGACATACCCCGGTGGCTTGAGAAGCTTAAACCCTACCACCGCATAGTGATTGCGCTACATGAAGTAAACAACAAACCGAAAAGCAACTACGGATTTAGCAAAGAGCTGATCAAACTTTTGAATGAACTGGATCAATCCAAAAAACTAATTACTGTAGTGTTGGGTGTGCCCTATGCCCTTCGCGCACTACCTAATTTAAGTACAGTCTTGGTCACCCAGCAAGACAATGAGTATACAAGAAGAATTGCCGCTTCTATGATATTTGGCGCCTCAGGAATTAAAGGTTCCATGCCGGTAACTGCAGGAACTGAAAATTATGGTGAGAAAATAATTACAAAATCCCTGGGAAGGCTATCGTATGGCAAGCCGTCTTATCTTGGGTTTGAAGATAGTTTGTTCATTTTGATAGACAGCATTATGAGGGTTGCTCTTGATATAAAGGCAACACCTGGTGCTCAAGTATTGATAGCAAAAGATGGAATGGTAATCTGGGACAAAGGCTATGGCTACCATCGGTATGACTCTTTGATTAAAGTAGACAATGACGTGATTTACGACATTGCGTCCATTACCAAGGCTGCATCAACCGCGCATCTCATGATGTGGCTTTATGAAAAAGGAAAAATTGACATCAAGAGAAAAATAAGCTACTACCTCCCAGAGCTAAAAGGAACTGATAAAGCAAATTTAAGAATTGAAGATATACTCATTCATCAAGCGGGTTTGCAGCCATTTATTCGATTTTATGAGCGCACCCTGAAGGAAGGCAAACCCGACACTGCGTGGTATAGCACCACTTGGGACAGCCTCTTTACCCTGCCTGTGGCCCATAGCCTCTATGCTCGAAACGATCTGCCAGACAGCATCTTACAATGGGTGATTGAAACACCTTTGGAAGAAAAACCAAAAAGAGAAAAGAGGCATGCCTATAAGTACAGTGATATGGGATTTTATCTGTTGAAAAGGCTTATAGAGCGTCAAGTAGGGCAGTCTGTAGAAGATTTTCTACATGTCAATGTATTTGATCCTCTCGGTGCTACTAAACTTGGATTTAAGCCACTATCATGGGCGGATACGTTTAGAATAGCGCCTACAGAGCTGGATATGCGTTTTAGAATGCAAGAAATTTTAGGCACTGTTCACGATCCCGGAGCTGCCATGATGGGTGGAGTGGCAGGTCATGCAGGCGTTTTTTCTAATGCCAACGACTTAGCCAAGCTCATGCAGATGTATTTGCAAGGAGGTTATTATGGAGGAGAATATTATTTCCATAAACCTGATGTCATTCAAAAATTCACAGAGGTGTATCAAAAAGGAAATAGGAGAGGGCTCATTTGGGACAAACCCGACAAAACCCTAGCTTCAGGTCCCACCTCAGTGCATGCCTCTGCGGAGTGTTTTGGGCATACAGGATTCACGGGCACTGCGGCATGGATTGATCCTCAATATAATCTTGTGTACATATTTCTATCCAATAGAGTGCAGCCTAAAGTGAACAATACTTTAATTCAACAAAACATTCGAACCCGAATTCATGATGTAATTTATGAAGCCATTGGGGCCACCCTTCCTCAAGAAGAGACACTCATTAACAAGGATTAAAAAAAGCAGTATCGTTTCTACCTTTAAAAAATTGACTGAATATGAAAATCGGAGTTGTATGCTACCCCACTTTTGGAGGTAGTGGTGTAATCGCTACTGAACTGGGTAAGTCGCTAGCGAAGCAAGGCCATCAAATACATTTTATCACCTATACCCAACCTGTGAGGCTTGATTTCCTTAGTGAGAATGTTTTTTACCACGAAGTATCTGTTTCCTCTTATCCCTTGTTTCAATTTCAACCTTACGAACTGGCACTTGCGGGCAAGATTGTGAACGTGGTGAAATACGAAAAACTGGATCTTCTGCATGTTCATTACGCCATTCCCCATGCTTCTGCTGCATATATGGCCAGACAGATTTTGGAAACCCAAGGCATTAGAATCCCCGTAATCACCACACTTCATGGCACAGACATTACGTTGGTGGGCAAGGATCCTAGTTTTGAACCCGTAGTCACTTTTTCTATCAACCAATCCAATGGAGTAACTGCCGTGAGCGAAGACCTAAGAAAGGAAACCTTGATGCAGTTTGAAATCACCAGAGATATCCGGGTGATTCCTAATTTCATTGACCTAGAGCGATTTAAGAAACGTGCCTTGGGTCACTTCAGAATGGCCATTTGCCCTAACGATGAAAAACTCATCGTGCATACTTCTAATTTCAGAAAGGTAAAGCGTGTGCAAGATGTAATCATGACTTTTGATCGAATCCGCAGACAAATTCCCAGCAAACTGTTGTTGGTGGGCGATGGTCCAGAAAGAGCCAGTATGGAAATGCTGTGCCGTGAATTGGGAAACTGTCAGGACGTACGCTTCTTAGGCAAGTTGGATGCTGTAGAGGAAGTGTTGAGTGTCTGTGATTTGTTTTTAATGCCTTCTGAGAAAGAAAGTTTTGGCTTGGCAGCCCTGGAGGCCATGGCCTGCGAAGTTCCTGTAGTGTCTACCAACACAGGGGGACTTCCTGAGCTTAATGTTCATGGAGTTACCGGATTTATGAGCAATGTAGGAGATATTGATAGCATGGTTACCTATAGTCTTCAAGTGTTAGAAGATGCGCAGCTCCCACGATTTAAAGCTGCGGCTTTGGCCAGAGCGAAGGAATTCGATATCAGCAGGGTGATGCCAAAGTATGAAGAGTATTATAAGGAGATTTTGGCTGAGAATGTTGTGTATGT
>DAINOB010000268.1:0-3299 GCA_036735585.1 Cytophagales bacterium
GGTTGAGATCTGAGCTCACCATATCTTTTACTAGCATGGACAGATCATAGGTTGGTTTCCATCCCAGCTTCGTTTTAGCTTTTGTAGGATCACCAATGAGCAATTCCACTTCTGTAGGCCTGTAATACTTGGGATCAACAGATACCACAATTTCTCCTTCTGGAAGCTTGTACTCCCCAGTACAGCGAGCTACTTTTCCTACTTCCTGTTCCTCAGCACCTTCAAAGACGATCTCGATACCCAATTCAGCAAATGCCATTCGTACAAATTCACGTACCGGAGTAGTGGTACCCGTGGCAATTACAAAATCTTCTGCTTCATTTTGCTGCAACATCAACCACATGGCAACCACATAATCTTTGGCGTGACCCCAATCCCTTTGAGCATTAAGGTTGCCCAAGTAAACTTTGTCCTGAAGGCCTAAAGCAATTCTGGCAGCAGCGCGGGTGATTTTTCTAGTTACAAAGGTCTCTCCTCGCAAAGGCGATTCATGATTGAATAAGATTCCATTGCATGCATACATTCCATAAGCTTCTCGATAGTTTACGGTAATCCAATAGGCATACATCTTGGCCACACCATAGGGTGATCGCGGGTAAAAAGGCGTTTTTTCAGATTGTGGCACTTCTTGCACCAATCCATAAAGCTCTGATGTGGACGCCTGGTAAATTCTGGTCTTTTTTGTAAGTCCTAAAAGCCTAACCGCTTCTAAAATCCTTAAGGTGCCAATGCCATCCGTATTCGCAGTATATTCTGGTTCGTCAAAGCTTACCTTGACGTGGCTCATTGCCCCCAAATTGTAGATTTCATCTGGCTGCACTTCTTGGATGATACGGATAATGTTGGTGGAGTCTGTAAGGTCGCCATAGTGCAACTTCAATGCTATGTTCTTTTCATGAGGGTCCTGATACAAATGATCAATTCTGTCAGTATTAAACAAAGAACTCCTGCGCTTAATACCGTGCACTTCATACCCTTTTTGGATTAAAAACTCTGCTAAGTAAGCGCCATCCTGGCCGGTCACTCCCGTAATAAGAGCTACTTTTTTCATCATTCTTAAAATTTATATTCGCTCAAAAGCGCATAAAAAGCGATTTTGAGTTTGCAAACTTAGTTATACTTCTTTCAAATGCGAGAATCAGTGAATCCAAGAGAACTTCTGGATATCCTCACCTTCATCTGAAATCAAACGTAAAATATAAATGCCTGAGGCTTCATGAAACTCGCGAATAGGATATTCTCTGATCCCTGGGGAAAGCAATATACTTTTGCGAAGCAACTCCTTTCCTTGGCTGGTAAAAATTAAAATTTCTGACAGGGTAGCATTGCCACTAAATATGCGAGGACTGAGAAAACCACCTTGTTCATACACCCCAAGAATCTGCATACCAGTTTCTTTTACTGAACACACTCGAGATAAAGAAGTGGGAGACATTCCGTTGATCTCCACAATCCTAATGCAAAGCTGATCACGTGATTCATAGAAAACATCAGAAGCTTGCAAAGTTCTTGTTTCACCCAAAGGAACTTGAATAGTATAGAAAGAAGAAAATGACTCTTGACCACTGATGCTGAAAGAGAGAAGCATAGTTTGTATAGCTACGTTACCTGTATTTTTAATCTGAATGCTTGGAGAAATTTTTCCTGCTGATGGTAAAGGGATAATTTGAATAATTTCTCCATCGGGCAGTTGTGGCGAAATCCTAATACCTGCAGAATCCTTATCCTTACAGCCTTGTGATGAACGTACTTCCAAATAGACTTGATAGTTGCCTGCTGTATTGTAGCTATAGAAAATTACAGGAGCAGAAGTGGTATCAGTGACGCCTGGTTCAAAAGTCCAAACAGATTGGGTAATCCCGCTGGAAAGATTTACAAACTGAATTTCTGCTGGCAAAACCGCAAAGGTATCTGATAGATTAAAATCAGCAATTGGAGAAGGATGCACGGTAAATAACAGCTCTGTTGAATCCTTGCAACCAAATATATTGGTTCCTACCAACCGAATAGGATAGTTACCCGGCAGATCAAAAATAAAGCTGGGCTGCAATGCTGAATCAACCCTTGAGGTAATTGGTTCAAACCAAATCCAGTTTTTCAGAGAGTCGGAGCCTAAGGTAGAGGCGGTGAGAAATTGTAAAGGTTCTTTTTCACAGGTCAGAAGAGGCGTAAATGATGTGTTCGGCTTGGCATATACCTTCACAGTATCTGAGAATTGACCAAAACACCCTTTCTCAGTAACGCCCGAAAGTGTAATGTGATAGTTACCAGCATTGGAGTAAAGCTTTGAAGGCTCAAAGGCGATAGATGTGTTTCCTGGTGAGTTAGGATTTCCCAGATCCCAAAGAAATTGGATCAAAGCATTTCCTGACTGTATGGCCTGAGAGGTATTCACAAACTTTGTGCTGTCGCCCTCGCAAACAGGGCTGGAGGTGAAGTTCATTTGTGGCTTTTGCCAGGCATATAGAAATGATTCTGCGGTATCCTTACAACCATTCTGAGTAGTAGCTACAAGTTGAATAGTAAACATGCCTGTATCTGGCAAGATCCACGAAGGTGAAAAATCATTACTACTGTCAGAGTAGGTAAATGCTGGATTTGTGATTCTCCATTTGCGCATGCTGATAAAGTCATCTACAGAGAATGAACTGTCCTGAACTGCTACCATCTGACCTTCGCAATTGTTTCCCATCTGGAAAGCTGCTGTAGGAAGCGCATATACCCGAATATTCCGCTCAAGGGTATTTTCACAACCGGTATTGTTGGCAACAGCCAAATTCACTTTTAAAACTCCCGTATCCAAAGGCAGAAAGCTAAAATCATACGACTGGCTCAGCCAGGTAGAATCTGCAATATTCCATGTAGCGGATAGAGCTCCAATACCTTGAGAAGTATTTTGCAACCTAATAGAATCGCCAATACAAGCAGAGACAATATCAAAATTGACTTGTGGAGCATCAAGAGCGACAATAACAGAGCTATCAACCGATTGACAGCCTAGAGTATCCACCAAGCTAAGCGTTATAACATTTGCACCTAGGCTAGTCAGTGTGAAACTTGCAGAATCACCAAAAGATTGGTTGGCTTCAAATTTCCATACAAGGCTGCTGAGTCCATTGGGAAAGCTTATTTGGCTGGTGAGATTGACCAAAGCAAAGGCACATACACTATCTGGAGCAATAATGACAGCCTGCGGAGCAGGTCTTATTTGAATGGGTAAAACAAGTGAATCCTCACCACATAGGTTGGAAGCGACATGCTGTAAGCTTAAAGTATTTGTGTCTGACAAAAACTGCTGA
>DAINOB010000269.1:0-3297 GCA_036735585.1 Cytophagales bacterium
CTCGGTTTCCCGGGACTTTTTAGTTTGCATTTATGGGCCATAGCTGGTAATGTATTCCAAAATTCTTTAACGATTGTATGCTATTTAGGTTGCTTGACTTCGTTGCCATGCGCTTGTTGGTGTTGTCGGCTGCCGTGTGAGGTAATTGCCAACAAGAACTTGTATTAAAACCCAACAAATTGTTGTGTGGCCCTCGTGCTTCGGGCCTTTTCGCCACATTATCAAGGGTAGGAAGGCTAGACCATCTTACCTACTCAATCCAGCTTTTTGGATAGTTTTCATCTACGAATTCCAAAGCTTGGTTTGTCAAATACAGGGGCTTAAAGGTATCGATCATTACTGCCAGTTCATGGGTTTCTTTGGCTCCCAAGCTTGCTTCTACCGTGCCCGGGTGTGGTCCATGCGGGAGTCCTCCGGGGTGCAGGGTGAATGAACCTCTGTCCACGCCTTTTCTGCTCATGAAATTGCCTTCCACATAGTAGAGCACTTCATCTGAGTCGATGTTGGAATGGTTGTAAGGAGCAGGAACCGCCTGTGGGTGGTAATCAAATAATCGAGGTACAAAGGAACAGATCACAAAATTGTGCGCCTGGAAAGTTTGGTGCACCGGAGGCGGCTGATGGATACGCCCTGTAATGGGCTCAAAATCGTGTATGGACAGGCAATAGGGGTACAAGAATCCATCCCAGCCCACAATGTCCAAAGGGTGATTCTCATAGTAATAGTGATGCAAATACCCGTTTTTCTTGATCTTGATCAGATGTTTTCCTTTCTCCGTTTGCGTGATCAATTCTGAGGGTGGCCTGATATCTCTTTCGCAGTAGGGGGAGTGCTCCAGCAGTTGACCGAGTTCATTTCGGTAGCGCTTCACTGTTTCTACTGGGCTATAGCTTTCAATGATCAGTAGACGTGTGTCATCGGTGTGAAAAGTGATCTGATAGATGGTGGTTCTGGGGATCACAATGTAATCGCCTTGCCTAAAGTGCAACCTGCCAAACTGTGAATCTAAGTGCCCTGATCCATCATGGACAAAGATTACCTCATCGGCTTCAGCATTTTTGTATAGGTAGTCCATTCCTTTGTTTGATGGATTGCATAAGTGCAGCACCACATCTTGATTGGCAAGCAGTGCTTTTCTAGAATCTAGAAAGTCGTTGCCAGTTCGTTGTACCGATGATGTTTTGAGATGCGTTTGCAGTAAGGGGCGATCTTTCAACAACTCAAATCTAAAAGGAACCATTGCACCTACTTCTATTACTTGAGTAGGAGGCACGGCATGATATAGATTGGAATAAATGCCCGAAAAACCATAAGAACTTACAAGTTCTTCAGCATAAAGGCTGCCATCAGGCTGCCTAAATTGGGTGTGCCTTTTGGGTGGGATGTGGCCAAGTTTGTAATAGTACGACATAGGTTATTTGTTATTCGCAGGATTGAGCTTTTCAGCTTCATCAAAAAGTAAAAGGGCTTGTGCAAAGATTTCATCTTCCTGCAAGAGTACAGGAAAGAATCCATCATTTTTAAATACAGCCTTGCCTATAAATGCTTTCAAAACGTTTTTGATCAGTCGCTCTGATTGTTTGTATTGTGCTTCATTGAATTTGATCTCCGCTTCTGCTGCACTGACCAAAAAATCTTTCATGATGGCATCACTGATTTTGAAGTCTTTCACAAAGCTTTCCAACCCCAGTTTTGTTAGTTTCTTTTTCTCTGCATCCAAATATTTGAGCGAAAACTCACGGAATATATTGTTCAAAATCAGTTCACCATAATAATCGCTGAGCTGTGAGGTATCACGTGCCACAAAGAAGTCAGGCATAATGCCACCTCCACCATACACAGTTCTGCCTTTTGAAGTAGTATATTTTAAGTTTTCATCCATTTTAATACTGTCGGCATGGAAAAATTCACCATGTCTATAGCGGTTCATGATGTCTTCTTGGTATTCTAAATCCCCACCATTGAGATAGGGCTTCTGTATGGATCTACCGCTTGGGGTATAATATCTGGATATCGTCAATCGGAGTTCTGATTTATCAGAAAGCGGGAATGGGTATTGTACCAAGCCTTTCCCAAAAGTGCGTCTTCCTACAATCAATCCTCGATCATTGTCCTGTACGGCTCCACTCACAATTTCTGATGCAGAGGCGCTGCCTTCATCTACTAAAATGATCAATGCTCCTTTCTCAAAGTTACCTGGCCTATACGCTCTGATCTCAGAGTTGTATTGTTTTTGTTTGCCTTTGGTGTACACAATTAGTTGGTTGGCATCAAGGAATTCGTCTGCCATATTGGTGGCTCTATCCATGTAGCCTCCAGGATTTCCCCTTAAATCCAAGATCAACCTCGACATACCATTCTTTTTGAGTTGGGTGAGGGAAGTAAGAAATTCGTCATACGTAGTGGCTGCAAATCGATTGATTTTGATGTAACCCGTTTTGGAATCCACTAGGTAACCGATATCGAGGGAGTAGTTGGGTATTTTGTCGCGGATGATGGTGAAATCTTGAACGCTGGAATTCCTGCCTCTTAGGATGCCAACTACTACTTTTGTGCCCTTAGGTCCTCTCAAGAGATCAAATACATCTCTATTCTGAATCTTTGCTTCTGTTTTTGTGCTGTCTTCATTGACACGCGTGTATGTGCCCGCCACATTTTTGCCGTTAACAGTCACTATTTTATCTCCAGCTTGTAGCCCTACAGTTTCTGAAGGCCCCCCTGTGATAGGGGATACTACATAAATGGTATCTTTTATAATGTTGAATTCAATACCTATTCCTTCGAAATTGCCTTCGAGCTGAGATTGTACCAGAGTGAGTTCTTTGGGTGGGATGTAAGATGAATGTGGGTCGAGTTCACTGAGCATTTCCCCAATGGCATTTTCGACCAACCTTTCCGTATCTACGGTATCCACATAGTCTCGGTCTATGTAGGTAAGTATTTCACGGAATTTTTGAGAAATCAAATTAACATCTTTGGTGGGTTTAGGACCAAACATATTGGCACCGATAAAAATACCAGATGCCAAGGCAATGCCTATCAAAAGCGGTAGTCTTATAGAAAAATTTGAATTTTTATAATTTGACACAATATGCTGTTTAGAGTAGTAAAGAAAACAAATATAGGAATTCATCATAAGCTTCACTTGCCTTCCTAGGGAAATAGGCATAATTGTAAATCTTGTTTCGATCGCAGATCAGAGATATTTGTTAATTTTGTTCTGATCATGATTCAAGAGCTGAAAATAAGTGAATGGGTAAACGCTAATCCGCAGGCAGGGTCATTGCTGTACGACTA
>DAINOB010000270.1:0-3290 GCA_036735585.1 Cytophagales bacterium
TTCATCTTTCAAATAGTATATTTTTGTGCTAGTGATGAAGGAAAAGTTAGCTTTGGTTTTGATCTTGATTGTACTCTGTAATGCACTTTTTCCAGCAGGAGGACTTTCTGAGCTATGTAAGCTTCCAAAATTACTTCAGCACTATTCTAAGCACCATGCCCCGGGGGAGCAAAAAGTATCCATAAGCCAGTTTTTGCTTGATCATTATACACCCAGCGATCATCAACATGAGCATGACCATAGTGACTTACCAGTTTTAGGATGCATAAACATTCTTTGGTATGTGTCTTTTCAATCTATTTGCTTAGGTGATTGTGTTCAGGAGAGCACCATTGAAAAGTATTCTGATTGTTATTCAGCATCTAAGTACTTGAGCCCAACACTTAGCATTCTTCAGCCTCCACGCATAAGATTGGCGTAAATCAATATTGCTACCTTTTTAGGTATACCAATTTGTAGGTTTCTATACCCATTCTTATGTTTTCCAAAATCATTTCTTTTTCGGTCAAAAATAGGCCTGTTGTTTTGTTAGGAGTATTGGCTATTATCGTATGGGGTAGCTATTCCATGATTAGTTTACCCATAGATGCTGTTCCTGATATTACAAATAATCAAGTACAAATAATCACACGAGCCCCTGCCTTAGCTACGCAGGAAGTAGAGTATTTTATTACAGCACCACTCGAGCAGCTATTTGCAAATCTTCAAGGTGTAGAAGACTTTCGCTCTATCTCCAGATTTGGCTTGTCTGTGATTACCGTTGTTTTTGAGGATCAGATGGATGTGATGAAATGCAGACAATTGGTATCTGAACAATTGGTTAAAGCCAATGAATTTATTCCAAAGGGTGCTGAAGTTCCTGAATTAGCACCTATCAGTACAGGTCTAGGAGAGATTTATCAATACATTATTAGACCGCAAAAAGGGTATGAGCAAAAGTATTCCATTGAGGAACTTAGAACCATACAAGATTGGATGGTAAGACGACAACTTTCTGGCATAGAAGGGGTGGTAGAGGTGAATAGTTTCGGTGGAAAGGTCAAACAATATCAAATTAAGCCCAAAGTACATGCACTTAGATCCTATCAGGTAACTATTGAAGATGTATTTAAAGCTGTTACAGCAGCTAATTTTAATTCAGGAGGTGGATATCTAGAAAGGGATGGGATGACTTTCTTTATAAGAGGAGAGGGGAAATTAGAAAACACAAAAGACCTAGAGTCTCTGGTAGTAAAGTATACTCATGGGATTCCTCTATTGCTCAAAGATGTGGCGGAAGTGAGTATTGGTCATCAAATCAGATATGGAGCCATGACCAGTAATGGCAAAGGGGAAGTGGTAGGCGGAATAGTAATGATGCTAAAAGGATCTAATAGCAATCAGGTTATCAATCGGGTTAAGCAACGCGTTGAGAGCATAAATGCCAGTCTTCCAGAAGGTTTAGAGATACATGCCTTTTTAGATAGGTCAATTCTTGTAAACAAAACCATTAAAACGGTAGCAGTAAATCTCTTGGAAGGTGGAATCATAGTCATATTGGTGCTGGTGCTTTTTATGGGGAATTGGCGAGCTGGACTTATTACTGCCTCTGTCATTCCTCTCTCGATGCTTTTTGCTTTTGGATGTATGGAGGTTTTTGGAGTTTCTGCCAACCTTATGAGCCTTGGTGCAATTGATTTTGGCCTTGTTGTAGATGGATCAGTGATAGTAATTGAAGCAATACTGTTTAGAATGAGCTTTTTATCTCCAAATAAGCTTAATGGCTCGCTGAATTTTGAGAAAGAAGTGACCACAGCTGCAACCAATATTAGGAAGTCTGCTGCATTTGGGGAGATTATCATTTTAATAGTGTACATCCCTATCCTTACTCTTTCAGGCATTGAAGGCAAGATGTTTAAGCCAATGGCACAAACAGTGAGCTTTGCAATTCTAGGGGCTATGATATTATCATTTACCTATATTCCGATGATGGCAACTTGGTTTTTAAGAAGTCAAACCTCTGGACAGCACAGCAGATTTTCCGAAAACTTAATGCAGAAATTGAAAAGTAAATACCAAAAAATCTTGGGTATTGCTTTAAGGCATAGAATATCAATTGTTACATCCACACTAATTGCCTTCGCGATTTCAGTTTGGATTTTGACAAGGCTAGGTGCTGAATTTATTCCCTCTTTAGATGAAGGTGATTTTGCCCTAGAGGTCAGGTTAAAGACGGGGACAGCACTATCAGAGACCATTAAAACGTCTACACAAGTGGAAAAAATACTTTCTGAGTTCCCAGAAGTGAAAGAAGTGGTCTCAAAAATCGGTACTTCCCAAATTCCTACCGATCCTATGCCAGTAGAGGCAAATGATTTGATGGTAGTGCTTCACCCACCCTCACAATGGACTACTGCCGAAACCAAAGATGCTCTTGCAGACTCCTTGAAGCAAGCACTGGGTGTGATTCCAGGGGTATTGTTTGAGTTTTTGCAGCCCATAGAAATGAGGTTCAACGAGCTTATGACAGGAGTAAAGTCAGATGTGGCCATCAAAATATACGGAGACAACCTAGCTACCCTTCAGGAGCTTTCTGAAGAAGTTGCCATGCATTTAACTACGATTCAAGGGATCGCAGACATAAAACCCGAAGAAATTGAAGGCTTGCCTCAAATCAATATTAAGCCTAATAGAAAGCTATTGGCTAAATACGGCTTTAGCGTTGATCAAATACACCAAGTTATTGAAGCATCTGTAGCAGGAAAATTATCAGGACAGATATTAGAGGAAGAAAAACGGTTTGATATTATTATAAGGTTTTTTGAAGCTTCAGAAGCCACACTTGATGCATTGCGGTTGCTTCCCGTTGGTATAAGGAATGGCAGAACCTTTACCTTAGCAGAACTATGCAACATCAGCTATGTAGATGCTCCAGTTCAAATATCTAGAGACAACGCCAGAAGACGAATTGTAGTAGGCTTTAATGTAAGAGGAAGAGATGTAGCATCTGTAATAGGGGAACTAAAAACAAAGCTAAACTCAAAGCTCAAATTACCCACTGGGTATTATTTCACGTTCGGTGGTCAGTATGAGAATCTTAGAAAAGCATTAGATAGGTTGCAGATTGTGGTCCCTTTAGCTCTTTTCACCATTTTCATGCTTTTATACTTCACTTTTAATTCATGGCGTCTTGCCACCATCATTTTCCTTGCAATTCCCATGGCTACCATAGGTGGAATATTTGCACTTTGGTTGAGAGATATGCCTTTTAGCATTTCTGCTGGGATAGGATTCATTGCCTTATTTGGTGT
>DAINOB010000271.1:0-3266 GCA_036735585.1 Cytophagales bacterium
TATAAAGGTGGCAGAAGCCATGATTGGTCAAGGGCACGTCTAAGTTCCTTTCTAACAAATCATAAGCAAGTAAAGCACCTACGAATTTCGTAAGGTGCTTTTTTTATATACTTGCATACACATGGTCAACATTGAAACACGCAAACACACCCTGAGCTTCACCTTTGATGCAGGTACTTCTAGAGGCATCATGAAGGAAAGAGAAATTCTGCTTCTGAGTATTCAGGATCAACATAGGACGGGTTTGGGTGAAGCCTCTCCTTTACCTGGATTGAGCAAAGAAGCTGTAGACGAGATGCAGGTGCCTCTAGATGCTCTTGGTTTTTATTTACTTGAGAATCCACGATATCTACAGTTGGCATATTGGGAAGAACTATCTGAAAGGCTAAATCTTAAGGCCTATCCTGCACTACAAATGGCAGTAGAAATGGCTTTGCTCAACCTGAATAACCCAGAGTATATTTGGTTTCAAACAGCACCACTCTTGAAGCAGGGGTACAGTATCCCCATCAACGGTTTGATTTGGATGAATGAACCCGAACACATGTATCAGCAGGGGCTTGAGAAATGGCAGCAAGGATATGATTGTATTAAGATGAAAATTGGAGCCATAGACTTCAATGCAGAGTTGGAGGTATTGTACCGCCTTAGAAAGCTTGCAGATCGCTCCTCGCTTATACTTAGAGTAGATGCGAATGGCGCATTTGATCCGCAAGAAGCACCTTACCAGCTCAAGGAACTTGCAAAAATTGGAATCCATTCTATAGAACAACCAATAGCCATCGGCCAATGGGATAAGATGCATGAACTCAGTGAGCAGCCACTAGTTTCCATCGCCCTTGATGAAGAGTTGATAGGTGCAAAAGATCCCGAACGTATGATCAGAGCCATCAAACCACAGTACATAGTACTCAAGCCCACATTATTGGGTGGCTTTACTGAAACCAGAAAATGGATAGCGCTTGCTGAAAAACACAACATTGGTTGGTGGATTACCTCAGCACTGGAGTCAAATATTGGTTTGAATGCTATAGCCCAATTTGTTTCTACCTTAAATTTTGGTCGAAATCATCAGGGCTTGGGGACAGGATCTTTATACAAGCATAACATTGGGCCACCTTGTCTTATTGAAAATGGTAATCTGAGCAGCAGCTTTTACGCATCAGTTTAATGATCTGAAAGACTAAAATTCATTACTAGTGTAGGTCAATTCAATTACTTATCTCAAAAACGGGTGTTCGTTGAGGAATCTACTGCTAGACCTGTTTCTAGTTGTTTAGGAAAGAGTTAAGCGAATTTAGTTTCTGGCTTTAACAATTTTTGAGATACAATAGAATACCATATTTACCAGGCTACTGGCAAACATTACATGATCATGAGTACCTACTTGGGTTACAAACTTACATGATCTTGAACCTTGGCAATATTCGCCCTAAGATTGCCCCTGAAATCAAGAATATCAACGCATGAAACTCCAAATGAAACAGACCCTGATTATAATGACAGGGTTGCTGTGGTTGCAACTAACAAACTTTACAGCCCTAGGCCAATCATCCAAAGATCTGAGCAATGCCGAAAGGTATTACATGGTAAAAAACTATGACCAAGCGTTTCCATTTTTTGAATCAGAAATTAAAGGTGGCAATAAAGATCCTATGGTGCACTACAAAGCAGGGATCTGCCTTCAGAAATCAATTGACCTAAATAAACAAATCAAGGCTATTCCTTATTTAGAATTTGCAGTTCAAAACCTTAAAACTCCAGTTCAAAACCTTCATCTGGAGTTGGCAGAGCTGTATCTCAAAAATGAAGAATTGAAGAAAGCTCAAACTACTTTTAATGTTGCACGAGAATTTAGTAAGGCCGATAAAAATGCTTTGAAGAGGATAGAAACAGGTTTAGCCTCAGCTAAAATGGCTCAATCTTTTATGTCAATGCCCAGAAAATTTAAGGTCAACAGTTTGGGATCAGAAATCAATTCACCTTTAACAGAGTATGGACCCGTAGTGTCAGCAGATGAGAGCATATTGGCTTTTACCGCTATTCGTGCCAATGAAGACAAAACTTCTAGCCAAAAATTTGTTGAGAAGATCTTCATTTCTACTAAAAAGGACAATCAGTGGACAGCTCCAGAACCGATAAATATCACTACCGATAATAATTTGGGTACCGCGGGTATTTCAGCAGATGGCCAGCAAATGATCATTTTCATGAGTGGACTGAATGACCCTGGCAATCTTTTTCAGATAAAAAGAGAAGTTAATGAGTGGACCAAGCCAGCAGTATTGGCAGGAAGTATCAATAGCAAAGCTATGGAAACCACAGCCAGTATAACACCTGATGGCAAGACAATATATTTCTCAAGTGACAGACCAGGGGGAAAAGGAGGGCTAGACATCTACAAAACCACCCTTCAGGACAATGGTACCTGGAGCACTCCCACTAACCTCGGTTCACCTATCAATACCAGTGCAGATGAAGATGCACCATTTATTCATCCTGATCAGAAAACACTCTATTTCAATTCCGATGGACACAATACCATGGGAGGAAGAGACATCTTTAAAGCTACCCTGATTGATGGCAAATGGACTAAACCCGAAAACATGGGCTATCCTGTAAACAGTACAGCTAACGACAATTACTTTAATCTCCTTGCCAATGGCAAAAGGGCATATTTTGCTTCAGATCGTAAAGGCGGAAAGGGATCTCAGGACATTTACTATATAGATATGCCGCAGGAAACCGGAGTAGCTCTCACCATGCTCAAGGGTAAAATTCTGGATGCAGACAATGGCAAACCAATGCCCAGTAAAATCTACTTAATAGACAAGGAAAACAATAAAAAGCTTGACTTTGTATACAACCCAAACCCAGCTACAGGAGCGTATCTAATCATATTACCACCAGCAAAAAACTATGATATGGTGATAGAAAGTGAAGGATTTCTTCCGTATACCCTCAATATAAATATCCCAAATCAAACCTACTTCTATGAGTTATACCAACTGATCAATCTGAAAACGATTAAACAATTTGATGTGACCGTAGGGCAGGAAGTATCTGTAATGAACGCCTTTTATGATGCAAGCAAGGGCAAAGGAGGCGATAGGTCATTGGCACACTCCGCAAACTATGAAGAAATGCTAAAAGTGATTACCTCTACCGATCAGGCCGAGTTGGAGCGATTGGTTTTAAAAATGCAAACTGACTTTTCGGTGAGTAATGAAGAAATCATAAAGAACAGCGATGCAGAGGTAGCCACT
>DAINOB010000272.1:0-3252 GCA_036735585.1 Cytophagales bacterium
TGTAAGGAAAGAACAACCCAATTGAAAGAGTATTTAATGCAGAAAACGACCTTTAGAGTATCAAAAATGGACTGCCCATCCGAAGAGCAAATGATACGGATGAAACTTGCCGACTTAACAAACATCAATGGTTTGGAGTTTGATATTGCAAAAAGACAACTCACCGTTTTTCATACAGACAATCATGACCTAATTTTTCAGCGAATTGACAACTTAAAGTTTGATACTTCACTTATTGATAGCATTTCAATAGACAATTTTACAGCAAGGACAGATAACACAAACCGAGAAAGAAAATTGCTTTGGCAAGTATTAGTCATTAATTTTTTCTTTTTCGTTCTTGAAATTTCAACAGGTTTTATCTCAAACTCAATGGGACTTGTAGCAGACAGTTTGGATATGCTTGCTGACAGCATTGTTTACGGTCTTGCACTTTTTGCCGTTGGTGGAACCATAACACGAAAGAAGAACATTGCCAAATCAGCTGGTTATTTTCAGTTGATTTTAGCTGGTTTTGGTTTTATTGAAGTAATCAGGCGATATGTAGCGGCAGAATCAATTCCAGCTTTTCAGACAATGATAATTGTTTCAATTCTCGCACTTACAGGAAACGGGCTTTGTCTGTACATCCTTCAAAAAAGTAAAAGCAAAGAGGCACACATGCAAGCGAGTATGATTTTCACATCAAATGACGTGGTTGTAAATATTGGAGTCATTGTGGCTGGTGGACTTGTATACCTGACAAACTCAAAATATCCTGATCTTATCGTTGGGGCAATTGTGTTTTTTATTGTTGGTCAAGGAGCATTTAAAATACTAAAGCTATCGAAATAAGGGGAGAAAAAAGAACCACTAGGGTGTGCTTTGGCAAAAGGCTATAAATCTATTGGTGCAATCTCCTGCAAGTTCCCCGAATCACGACTCCTTGAACCAGAAAGGCCTTTCATCAAAGATTTTTATTTAATTGACTCTGCGTTTTCTAGAATATTTACCTCAGGAACTAGGAGTATACCAAATGCATTATAAACGGATATAATGATCTCTTTGGCGAGCGCTATCAGTTTATCGCCTGTGCCGCCCCCTCTATTTACCACAACCAAAGCCTGCTTATCGTGTACCCCATAGCCCCCACGATCATGTCCTTTCCAGCCGCAGGATTCTATCATCCAGCCTGCAGCTAGTTTTACCGTGCCATTAGCTTGAGGATAAGCCACCAATCCAGGGTATGCCTCCTTTAATACTTCATACTGCGGCTCTGGTATTTCTGGGTTCTTAAAAAAGCTACCTGCATTGCCTACTATTGCCGGATCTGGTAGTTTGCTTCTTCTGATACTGATGACTGCTTCCGACACCGCTCGAATATCAGGATGCATTATGTTTCGCTTAGCCATTTCTTCTTGAATGGCTCCATAAGATAGTTTGAGTTCAGGGTGCTTGCTTAGTTTCAAATAAACCCCTGTGATAAGCCATTTTCCAGCCTCTTGTCTTTTAAACACGCTGTCACGATAGCCAAAGTCACAATCCTTTGCTGTGAAGAGCGTCATTCCTCCATGCTGCAATGACCATGCTTCCAGATGATGAAAAGTGTCCTTCAACTCCACGCCATAGGCACCTATATTTTGAATGGGAGCCGCACCAACTGTACCCGGAATTAAAGACAAATTTTCTATTCCTCCCAGGTTATGATCAAGAGCAAAACAAACCATCTCGTGCCAAGAAACCCCTCCGGCTGCATACACTAAGGCTTCATACGCATCTTCCTCTACGATGCCCATTCCATACAATTCGTTTTTGAGAACAATTCTGTCCAGGTAGTTGGGCAGAAGTAGGTTGCTGCCGCCTCCTAAAACCAAGGAAAGTTGCTCGTTTTGACTTAAAAACTCGGATAAATCGGTCAAATCCTCTTTTTTCTTAATCTTCAGCAAGGAATGAGCGGTGCATTCGAGCCCGAAAGTATTGTATGCTTTCAGCGAAGCTTCAGATTCTATTTTCATGCTGTAGAGGTTAGGGTCTAATTAAATTTCCAGAGCTTGCCCTTTCAAGGTTCACCCGAGCGGCACCCAATATCCTGACATCACCAGTACCCAGTATGCGCACTGTGGCTTCTTTCTCCACTTGAAAAGAGCCTGTTGCCGAGGATTCGGAATTTACCCAAAGGGTATCTGCGACAAAGGATTCGGCTGATATTTGGCAAAACTCACGATAAAAGCAGGTAAAAGATCGGGTGGTTCCTTGTAGCCCTACACTTCCAAATCCTGCATGTACTAACTGGAGATGAGCAGTATTTAAAATCAAACTCACATCTCCTCCTTCACGCACTTGTAGTTCCAAAGTGTCAATTTTTAAGGCTTCAAAGGAATTCAATTCTCCAAACCCTTGATAATTGATATAGCTCACCTGGGCAGCCGGTATGGTGATGGTGATAGACTTTTTATTGTTTCTCAAAAAATTACAGGTATTGGTATTTTCGATTTCCAAAATGCCTGATTTTACTTCTGTTTTGATAAATGGCAATAAATTCTTTCCGCCTTCAAGTTTAATTTCATTCGAGTTATCATTACTCAAGCGATATTGAATGCCATCTTTCAGATAAAGGCCATGATAAGGGTTTACTTGTCTTACTTCCACCATAGATTCTCCAGTGCTTTTCAAGCATGGACTTTCACTGCATGATGCCCATAATAGGCAGCTCAGAAATAGACTAAAGCGTATACGTAAGTCCATATTCTATAAAATCTGCTACGCCTTTATGAATGCGGAGTAGCCAAGTAACACTTAGGGCAGGGCTCAACTTATAGCGTAACCCATTGGCCAAATAAATAGGAAAAGGAGCCTCTATGGGAGCATAATAATAGGCGCCTAAGTAATTGATCATACTCAACTTATTGATATGTGTTTCGTGACCAAAAGCCAAGGAAGCTCTCAAAATTTCTGCTGCAGATAATCCATCTTTATTGGACTCCTCAATGATTCCTGGGCTGTTGGTGAGCTCTGTTCCAAAGATCAAACTTCCCTTGCTGTTGTATCGATAAGTAGCCCAATAGGCGCCAACATTTACCATAAAAACAGACCCATTGATATTCAACCGCTTTGCTGAAAGCCCCAGACGTATTCTATGTTCCCAAATTTTAATTGGATCTATATCATCTTTTTGCAAAGGTTCTGATCGTTTCAAAGGCTTCCAGGGGGTAGGGTAGTACCGTATTCCCGTATGTAGACCTATGATATTGATACCTTTGTTGGGGTGATTTG
>DAINOB010000273.1:0-3238 GCA_036735585.1 Cytophagales bacterium
GTTCCCAAGAGATATTATAAACGGGTGTTGTTTTGGGGGATTCTTGGTGCTTTGGTTATGAGATTCATCTTCATTTTTGCGGGAAGTGCACTCATTCACCGTTTCGAATGGATTTTGTATGTATTTGGCACTTTTCTACTCTACACCGGCTTAAAATTATTTTTCAAAAAGGACGATGATGATGCCATCGATACACAGCAGCATCCAGTGGTGAAAATAACATCTAAGTACTTGCCTGTTTATCCAAAATACGTTCAGGAAAGATTTTTTATCAGAAGAGAAGGCAGGTTGATGGTCACACCTTTATTCGTGGTGCTCTTAATCATTGAGTTTACGGATCTGATTTTTGCAGTTGATTCTGTTCCAGCTGTATTCTCTATTACCAGAGACCCCTATGTGGTATTCTTCTCAAATATTTTCGCTATTCTGGGGTTGAGGAGCATGTTCTTCTTTTTAGCGACCATCATGGATAAGTTGAAATATCTGAAACTGGGATTGGCATTCTTACTTTCCTTTATAGGTATAAAAATGCTGTTTGTTCATTGGTTGAAATCAGTTGGATTCCAGCCCTATCATTCTTTGATCATCATACTTTCTATTTTGGCATTTTCCATCATCGCCTCCTTGGTTGCCAATGGAAGAGAAAAGAAAGCGAAAGAACAAGAACTCACCATTTGATTTAGCTACTACTTCAAACCTTCAATTTCTTTTTTTCTCTTTTCGAATAAAAGGTGGATCATCCCGTCTTTAAGCCCTACTTGTGGTATAAAAATCTGATCTGCCTCAGCAAATCGCATAACCGAGGAATAGATTTCAGCGGCAGGTACGATCACATCTGCACGATCTGGATTGAGCATTAATACGTTTACCCTATCTTCCATAGATGTTTTGTCGATTCTAAGGATAGTTTCTTGAAGCTTTTTGAATGAAAGCGCCTGATTTTGTTTTACGGAGGCCAATTCAGCCATTTTATTAATATTCCCTCCTGTGCCAATAGCCGATATAGGTCCTTTTATGTCTTTTAAAACCTGCTTTACCCATTTTTCCATTGCCTTCCAATCTCTTTCATGGTCTATTCCATCGAGCCTTCTCACGGAACCTAAAGGAAACGAGCTTGATTTGAATTTGATCTGATCTTTATACAAGGTAAGTTCTGTGCTCCCGCCTCCCACATCGATATGGAGCCAAACACCGGTTCCAATTTTATCGATTACTACTTTATTGATGATCTCTGCTTCTTTCATTCCAGAGATCAATTGTATCTCTAGGCCTGTTTCCTCTAACACTTTTTGAACCACAGCTACTCCGTTGGCAGATTCTCTTAATGCTGATGTAGCATAGATCAAGAAGTATTTAATCTCATAGAGTTCGATTAATAATTTATATGCAGTTAGTAACTTTATGAGTTGCTGTTGTTTTACATCACTGATGTGCCCTATTCTAAATACATCCTCCCCAAGCCTTAGGGGAAAACGAATGTATTCCACTTTTTTGAAAGTGTAATAATCCTTGTACTTAAGAACACTGGTAATCTGGAACCTTACGGCATTTGATCCGATGTCTATGGCAGCTAGTTTCAAGATGGAGATGCTTTGGTGCTTCGCATCAAAAGAACAAAAAACTAGGCGGTACTACAAAGTTTATCCGATATCCATCAAAAAGCTTTATTCACATTTGTTTGATAAGCAATCCTGTATTTACTTTGTACCTCTTATCAGGAAAGATCGAGGGATTGGGCCCTATGACGTCTTAGCAACCCTGGCTCGCAGGGTGCTACCTCCCACTTTCTGAAATACCAATTTCAGAAGGATAGATAAGGCGCTTCTACCCGAAGAGACTTTCCTGATCTGTAACACATCAAATACATGAACAGGAAAATACAATCTCTGCTTAAAGAAAGAATTTTGGTCTTGGATGGTGCAATGGGCACCATGATCCAAAAACATGCTCTGGAAGAAGAGGACTTTCGACATGAACCTCTTAAAGATCATCCACATCCTCTTAAAGGCGACAATGATTTGCTCTCTATCACTCGCCCTGAAATCATCAAAGATATTCACCGTCAATACTTTGAGGCTGGAGCAGATATAGCAGAAACGAATACCTTCAACAGCACCAGCATTGCTCAGGCTGATTACCACCTAGAGCATATGGTCTATGAGTTAAATTTTAACTCAGCCCGATTGGCTCGCGAGGTGGCGGATGAATTCACGGCTTTGCAACCCGAAAAGCCGAGGTTTGTAGCAGGAGCCATTGGTCCCACCAACCGCACTGCCTCACTGTCTCCAGATGTAAACGATCCAGGCTACAGAGCAGTATCTTTTGACGATTTAAAATTGGCATACAGAGAGCAGGCTATTGCCTTGATAGAAGGAGGGGTAGATATGCTGTTGGTGGAAACTGTTTTTGATACGCTGAATGCCAAAGCAGCACTTTTTGCCATAGATGAATTGCTTGAGGAGCGCAACCTTGATCTACCGGTAATGGTTTCGGGTACCATTACAGATGCAAGTGGGAGAACATTATCAGGACAGACAACCGAAGCATTCCTAATATCAGTTTCCCATATTCCCTTGCTCAGTGTGGGACTAAATTGTGCCTTAGGAGCCTCTGCTCTGAGACCTTATCTCAAAACATTAGCAGATAAAGCTCCATTTTATGTCAGCGCACATCCTAATGCAGGCTTACCGAACGAATTTGGCCAATATGATGAAACCCCCGAGCAAATGGGAAAACAAATTGAGGAATTCTTAAGAGAAAATCTGGTTAATATCATTGGAGGTTGCTGTGGAACCACACCAGATCACATAAGAGTGATTGCAAGATTAGCCGCCCAGTTTAAACCAAGGCAATTACATTCTAGTTTATCCGAAATCGAATTAAATTAAGCATATTTTGAGCGAAACGATTGAAACATTGCCACCTTTAATGTTGAGTGGCTTGGAACCCTTGATTATTTCTAAGGCTTCCAATTTCGTAAATGTTGGGGAGCGAACCAATGTAACAGGCTCTGCAAAGTTTCTTAAACTCATTAAGGACAACCAATATGAAGAAGCACTCTCAGTGGCCTTAGATCAAGTGAGAGGGGGAGCGCAGGTATTGGATGTAAACATGGATGAAGGCATGTTGGATGGAGAAGCAGCTATGGTAAAGTTTTTAAACTTATTAGCAGCCGAACCTGAGATTTCGCGCATTCCTATCATGATAGATTCTTCCAAGTGGCATATCATAGAGGCAG
>DAINOB010000274.1:0-3237 GCA_036735585.1 Cytophagales bacterium
CATACTTTGGTCAGCAATTCCACTGCCTTCACATTCTGGCGATCACACTCTTCTTTGTTTTGCTCACAATCGTCCACATGGGTCATGGCCGCGGTATTAATCACGGCCTCAGGCTTAAAATAATCAAAGACCGCCCTGATTTGAGCCTCATTGGAGATATCCATGGCTTGGTACTCTACATTCACAGGGAGCTTTTCCACACGGCTAGGTCCGCGAGAAGTAGCAAAAACTTTGTAGTCTTTATGTTTTTCAAACAGGTCAATAAGTTTCTGACCCAAAAGGCCATTTGCCCCGGTAATCAATACCCTTTTCATAATTCTTAGTGCTTAAAACACCTCTATTTCTTCTTCTTTTTTGATTTTGTTTCCTCTGAGGCAGGGGCTTCTGGGTAAACATATCCTGTGCGCTTGGTGATTTCTGTTTTTTTCAAATAATCCACTTTCAGCGTCATGGTGATATTTTTTATAGGTCTATCGGCTCTGTCCTTGGGCTGCTCTGCTATCACATCTATGACTTCCAACCCTTTGACCACTTGTCCAAATACGGTGTATCCATTGTCAAGAAATGGGGTGCCAGTATGGTTTTCTACAATGTAGAACTGTGACCCGCTTGATTCCTTCTTAGGATTGACCTGATCACCCAATCTGGCTGCTGCTACTGCACCTCTTACATGTTTGAGGTTTTCTACAAATTCTGCAGGCGTGGTATAACCTGGGCCACCCTGTCCGTCATTAGAAGGAATGGAATCTTTGGAATTTGGATCGCCTCCCTGAATCATAAAATTGTCTATAATCCTATGGAAGGTGGTGCCATCATAGAATTTAGACTTTGCCAACTTGATAAAATTCTCTTTATGCAGGGGGGTTTGGTCGTGCAGGATGAGTTGCATGTCTCCAAACTCCGTACTGATGGTGATGAGATAGTCTTTTTTGGGGGATTTGCCTGCACAAGAAGGATAGCCAATCATCAAAATTCCCAAAACCAAAGACATTAATAGTGTAGCGTTTCTCATTTTGTTTGATATTAATTTTTTAAAATATGTTGTCTGCCAGATTGCGGAGAAAGAACCCCACCCAATAGGAAAGAGCTGCCGCTGCGCCACCTAAAAAGAGCGTTTCGAGGATACTCCTTAATCTGTTGGTATGGCTCACAATTGCTTTAAAATAGCCAATCAGGACAAAGGTAAGTGAAGTAAGAATAGAAGAAACCAAAAACAAGTTGGACTCGGTGCCGGCCAAATAATCGTAGACATACACCAATAGTGGGATAATCCCCATCAGTACAAAGGAAATAAAGGTGACAGTGCCCATGGCAAAAGGTGATTTTGTTTCAGGGATCATTTCCAACTCCTCCTTCATCATTACATCCACCCAACGGTCTTTATTTTCTGTAATTTTCTGCACTACTTGCTCCAATAGCTCTCCCTCAAACCCATACTTCTGATAGATTTCCCTCACTTCTTCTCTTTCTTTATCCGGTAGATTTTCTACCTCCCAATACTCGATTTGCTTGTGTTTGTCGTAATTCTCTTTTTCTGCTTTGGTAGAAAGATAAGCACCTACCGACATGGCAAAACCATCTGCAATAAGATTAGCAAAACCAAGGATGATCACCACGCTGCTCGACAAGCCTGCCCCTGCTGCCCCTGCCACCACTGCAAATGTGGTAACACTGCCATCTATGCCTCCATACACAAACTCGCCCAAATACTCTTGTGCAGAAGTGAGCCAGCCGGCTTTGCCATAATGGTGTTCTTGGTGTGGGTGCTGCTGCATGCCTCACAAAGGTAATGGGTATAATTCAAATGCCAATCCGATCTCCGTGTCTGCTTTTCTCCTCTACATTGCGCTCGATGTACTGAATGATTTTCCCTGCAATGTCAATCCCTGTTGCTTTTTCAATGCCTTGCAAGCCCGGGCTGGAGTTTACTTCCAAAATAAGGGGACCTCTGCTGGAGAGGAGCATGTCCACGCCTGCAATGCTAAGACCCAATAGTCTGCATGCTTCTACTGCTGCGGTGCGCTCAGCTTTGCTTAGTTTGATTACCACGCCACGGCCACCCCTGTGCAGGTTGCTTCTGAATTCTCCTTCTTTGCCTTGACGCTTCATGGCTCCGACTACGCGTCCATCTACTACAAAGGCGCGAACATCGGCTCCGTCAGATTCTTTGATAAACTCCTGGATCATGATGTGGGCTTGCAACCCATGAAAAGCTTGAATAACCGACCGTGCCGCATTTTTAGTTTCAGCCAATACCACCCCAATGCCTTGGGTACCTTCCAATAATTTGATAATCAACGGAGTGCCACCTACTTGAGCAATAAGATCGTCTACTTCTTTGGTATGGTTTGCAAAAGCAGTCTTGGGTATGCCTATGCCTGATCTACTAAGTATTTGCATGCTTCTCAACTTATCTCTAGAGCGACTGATGGCTTGAGACTTGGTGGCACTAAAAGCGCCCATAGTTTCAAACTGCCGCACTACCGCAGTGCCATAAAAAGTGACCGATGCTCCTATTCGGGGGATCACTGCATCCGCGGCTTGGATGATTCTATCTCTATACAAAATGCTGGGATTGCCCTGCTCCATGATGATGCTGCACTTCAGCGGATCGATCACTTCTACCTCATGGTGCCTGCCTTGAGCGGCTTCTACCAGGCGGCTGGTGGAGTATAAATTGGGATTTCGAGATAAAATAATGATCTTCATCAAACCTTCTTTTTCAAGTCAAAGGATAGATTTTTTTGATTTACGTCTACCAAAAAGCGATTTTTCAGCAGCTTTCGACCCAGCAATACTGGTATTCGCATAGTAGATCTATTGCTCAGCGAAAACTCTGCCCTAATCTTACGACCGAAGAGTCGTACGGGTGTTTTGATCACATATCTTACTTCGCTCATGCCATTAGAACTTGTTATTTTTTTCTTTTTAAAATTTTCAAACCAAAACTTTTTCTTGGGCTGCCCTGCCTGGTTCATACCGGCTACACTGAAAGTAAGCAAACGCTTGCCCTCCACCGTGCGCTCTTTGATTCCTACCGCATGAATAGCACTCGTGTAGGCTCCGGTATCTATTTTCACTGGAATATCATAAAGGCCCAACTCAGGAAAATCAACCAAATCAGATCTTCCTATCAAAAGCAATCCTACTGTTTTATTCTGTTTTGACACAGGGAATGAGTTAGATTTAATGGTTTCGCAATGTACTTAACCTTCGCATAACAAAAGGCTGGGAAAG
>DAINOB010000275.1:0-3218 GCA_036735585.1 Cytophagales bacterium
TGATCGGACAATTCACCACATTACTACCTGATTGGGCCATAAAAACACTTTCATTGACCCCACTTAAATTGATAAGTATTAGAGAATCTCCATTATAAGTAGATCCTCCATTGGGATCGAGTCGAAATCGATTGTTTTCATTGATAAAGGAAAATCTAGAATTAACGGTATTATTAGAACCAAAGGTTTGGTTTGTAGTGCCTGCATGAATTACTGTAACTGGTCCATTAAACGTGTTGTTGCTACAAGCTCCCCAAGTCTCAGAACGTACGTTTATTGTAGCACTCGTGATAGTGTTTTGCCAATTGAAAGAGGTAAGAAGGGCAGAGAAAACAGTTCCATTGTTTATAATTCCATTGGTCACACCTACACTGCCTGTGATGTTAAGTTGAAAACCTCCTAAATCTAAAGTGTTGGCAGCAGAAATGGCTAAACTCTGGATAGTTCTTGCATTATCTAAAACTACTGTTGGTGTTGCAATAGCAATTGAAACATCATCACCTGCTGTAGGTATGCCAACAGGCGTCCAATTATTAGCTACATTCCAATTGCTATTCACACTGCCATTCCAAACGTAACTGATTCCAAAAACATTTACGGATACTAGAAGTGATAGAATATATGTCAAAAGTTTAAATTTGGCTGATTGATTCATGTAAAAAGTTAGAGTTAGATATTTATTCATATATTAAGTAAAAGTATAAATATATGAAGCTGCAATCTGAAAAAAATATTTGTTTTAAGCACCAATTTATTTTTAACATCTATAAAGATTTTTTGTTCATTAAACTAATACAAGATTTATTCAGCATCGAGCATAAGTTCCTTTTATGCTAACTTGCCCACTTAATTATGGCAGAAATACTTCCATTTAGAGCCTGGAGATATCATCCCAATCTCAGTCCTGAAATTCAATCATTAACCTCTCCCTTGTTTGATGTGGTATCTCAAGAGCAGCGTTCAGCGCTTTATAGAAATCCACATAATAGTATCCATCTATCTGTGCCTCAAGGAGATCAACCTGCAGAAAGTGCTGCACAGCTGTTGTCTAATTGGAAGCAGCAAGGGGTAATAAAACAAGATGAACTTCCAGCAATTTATCCCTATTATCAGTATTTCACACTGCCAGGTAGCAAGAAAGAGCTGGTAAGAAAAGGGTTTATATGCATGATCAAAGCATACGATTGGTCAGAGCAAGTAATATTAAGGCACGAAAACACCATTCCTGAAGCCGTAAATGATCGGATTGCCTTATTGGAAAGTACTTTACTCAATGTTAGCGCTACTCATGGGTTGTATGAAGATCCTGATTTTGAATTGGAATCTTTTATGGATGAGGCCATTAGCCAGCCTATCTACGAAACAGAAGACTATCAAGGCGTGCGAGATGTACTTGGGTGTATACAGGATGCCGAGATTATTCGAGCTTTTCTAAAAAAGATAAAAGGGAAGCAGATAATTCTAGCAGATGGGCATCATAGGTATGAAGGGTCTTTGGTGTATCGGCAAAAGTGCAAAAAGTCGAATCCCAAGCATCAAGGTTCAGAGGCATACAACTACCATATGATGTACCTTACCAATATGGAATCGCATGACCTTAGAATACTTCCTACTCATCGATTGATTCAGGGAATAGATAACTTTAATCAAGAGAAATTTTTAGATGAAGCTTCTGCATTTTTTAACATTATAGCGCTAGAGGATGCTAGTGAAATCAACGAAATAATCATGGGTAAGAAATGGGCATTTGGACTGATTTTACCGCAAAGCGCCTTTAAGCTGAGACTAAAACTCGAAGTCCACAGTTCTATGTCATGGAATTTCCCTTCTGAGGTTAAAGAATTGGATCTCACTGTCATGCATTATTTTATCATAGAGAAGTTACTCCATATTGTAGGAAAGGAACAGCGCAGTTCAAAGAATATCACCTTTCAGCGAAACTTTACTCAGTGCCTAAACAAGGTACAAAACGGAAATGCTCAGATGGCTCTGATAACCAATGAGATTTCCATGGAGGAGGTGAAAAGTGTATGTAAGACAGGCTTTACCATGCCCCAAAAGAGCACTTATTTTTACCCTAAAACCATTTGCGGATTCTTATTCGCATCCATAGCAGAAGATGAATTTACGCTACCCTTTGATTTTAGCCTCTAAGTCACCTCGAAGACAACAAATCCTTAGAGATGCCGGCTTTGAATTTGAAATTATTACAAAAGAGGTGGAAGAAATCTACCCTGAAATGCCACCTGAGCATGTACCAGTATGGCTTGCAGAAAAAAAAGCTACAGAAACAGGTAAAGACCTACACAATCAATTGTTTCTTTCGGCAGATACCATAGTGCTGGTAGATGGAAATATCCTGGGTAAACCTCGAGACGCAAACGATGCAAGGGAAATGCTCAAGATGCTTTCTGGGAATATGCATGAAGTAATAACTGGGGTTTGCATCATGCTTAACCATGAACGATATGTATTCTCCGATCTATCTCTGGTCTATTTCCGTCAACTATTTGCCTCAGAAATCGAGACCTATGTAGAATCAGGACTGCCTATGGACAAAGCAGGTGCCTATGGTGTGCAAGATTGGCTGGGCATGGTAGCAGTAGAGAAAGTAGTTGGCTCGTACTACAATGTGATGGGGCTACCAATTCATAAAGTGTATGCCTATTTGTCTCGTTACTTTGATTGATTTCCTTTCGTAGGAGGCAACTTTTTAACATCCTTTTTAGGATCTTCTTTGCTGGCAGGCTTCTTTACATTTTTAGTTGCAGGCTTTTGATCCCTTGATTTCATGGCATCCTGTAATCTCTGCTGCATTCTAGACATAGGTTTGGTTGCGCTCTTCTTCTTATTTTCCTCTATGATGCGCATGAGTTTTTCTTCATCTACCAATTTGGCAATCAGCATTTGCTGTCCTATAGTTACCACATTTGACACGAAATAATAAAGGGTAAGTCCTGATGCAAAGCTGTTAAGGAAAAATAAAAACATGACTGGCATGATGTAGGAAATTGTTTTCATAGGTCCTACAGCTGCTGAGGGATTCAATTGATTGTTATACCAAGTATACACCAACGTGGAAGCAGTCATGAGTAAAGTAAAAAGACTAACATGGTCTCCGTAAAAAGGAATGCTGAAAGGCAAATTGAGAATATTGTCATACGAGGATAGATCATCCGCCCATAGAAACCCTTCCTGACGCAATTCAATGGCATTGG
>DAINOB010000276.1:0-3218 GCA_036735585.1 Cytophagales bacterium
TCATGAGCGAAACTAAACCAGAGTCTGGAAAACCATTAAAGCCACAAAGTAATACCAATAAACCCGAAGGTCCTGATTCCTTTGGTATGCCAGATTTAGAATTCAAGCCTATAAAAAGGGGAGAGCCCACACCTGCACCTACCACAGACTCTTCCGCTAGGCCCACCCCGCCTTCAGAGGAATCAAAACCTACTTTGAGTTCCAAAAGAGCGGAAAAGAAAGAAGTGAAGCCAAGTTATACTTTTGAAAAACCCAGAGCATCCGCCAAAAAGCCTAATCGGACATTTTTGATTGTTTCTTTGGTGTTTATTGTGCTTTTGTCTGTTTCTGCGGTGTATCTTTATTTGAAATCTAAGGATAACGGAGGTGACTGGATGGCAGTATTTAAGAAAGGTGCGGAGCAGGCACCTATTCAGGAGGAAGAGCCCTCACCCGCAGAAGAGGAAATGATGATACCCGAACCATCCAACACTGAAGCTGAGATTGCTGTAGCTCAAGGTCCACGATATTATGTGATTGTAGGCGGTTTCTCTGTCCCCGAAAATGCTCAACGGTATAAAGACAATTTGACCAGTGAAGGTCACAATGCGAAAGTACTCGAACCTACCTCTTCCTCCCCTCTGCACAAGGTTTCTGTTGAAGACTTTCCGTCCTTAGAATCTGCACTAGAGGCAAGAGAAACACTTAAGCAAAAATTTGATCTCAGCATATGGGTTTACAAGTACTAAACAATTTTCAACCATTTCTATGAAGTTACTTCAAATTGTTGGTACGGAGTCATCCCAACTAACCTCCAAAGTCGGAAACGATTCTGTTTCTCTGATCGACCTGATTTTAAAAGGTGGTTGGATAATGATTCCAATCGCCCTATTGAGCATTATTGCCATCTATATTATTGTGGAGCGCATACTTACACTCAAGAAAGCTTCCACCAAGCCAGAAGCTTTTATGACCAAAGTAAAGGCTAGAGTTGCTCAAGGAGACGTGGAAGGAGCAAGGTTGCTTTGCATTGAGGAAAACACTCCCATATCCAGAATGATAGAGAAAGGGCTGAGTAGGATAGGGAGCCCACTCAAAAACATTGAAGTTGCCATAGAGAACGTAGGAAAAATTGAAATCTATTATTTAGAGAAAAATCTTTCAGTATTAGCTACTATTTCAGGCGCTGCACCCATGATTGGATTTCTTGGAACAGTAACTGGGATGATTCAAGCATTTATTTCAATTGCCCAAGAGGAGGGAAGCGTTAGTCCTAAACTTCTATCCTCAGGTATCTATGAAGCTATGATTACCACAGCAGCCGGACTTACGGTGGGTATTGTTGCATATATCGGTTACAATTATTTGGTGGCTCAGCTCTCAAAAGCAATCCATAAGATGGAATACTCTTCTATTGAATTTATTGATTTACTTCAAGAATCTAAATAAGCAAGATGTCCTTAGGATCTAAACATAAACCCGATACAGCGTTCAGTTTGTCTTCTATGACTGACATTGTATTCTTGTTGCTCATATTTTTTATGCTCACCTCTTCGTTCATTACACCATCAGGCTTACCTATCAATTTACCAAGCTCAAAAAGCACCAATATCGTGATGACAAAAGTAAATCTATCTATTTCTAAAGATTTGCAATACGCCATTAATGATCGAAAAGTTGATGCTCAAATGATTGAAAGTGAGCTTTCTAAATCTCTATTGTCTACAGAAGAGGCAGTTGTTGTATTACATATTGACAAAGAAGTTCCAGTAGAACATCTTGTACGTGTAGCAGGTATTGCTACCAAGCTCAAAGCAAAAGTTTCTATAGCGGCAAAACCCGAATAAAGCCAAAACGATGAATCACGAGTATTATCATGATGAAAACGAAAAGCGAAACAACAAAATAGGTTGGATAGTATCCATTACCCTACATGTTGCGTTGATTTTGGTTTTCATATTCATGATAGCTTGGAGGGCTCCTGATCCACCCTTGCCTGTGTATGGAGTGGAAATTAATCTAGGGATGGAGGACATGGGCTCGGGTGAAATTCCTTCCACTCAGGAATCAGTCCCTGTAGACAATACAAACGTATTGGAGGAAAAAAATGAACCACTAGAACCTGTAGAAGAAGCACCGGAGGATGATTTGGTGACACAGGAAGACCCTGCCCCTCAAGAAGTTGAAAAAACTGAAACCAAACCTCAGCCTGTATCACCTATGGAAAAGGAAACTCCAAAAGAAACAAAGGTGGTAGAGAAGCCTGTAGAAAAGAAAGAGTTTAAACCAATAGCTACCTATCCCTCATTGCCAGCAAAAGATAAAAAATCTACTGGAGAAGGAGATGATAAAGATAAAGCTGGAGACAAGGGCAAACCTGATGGCGATCCCAGATCTAAATATTATACCGGAACCCCTGGTGATGGCGGTGGTGGTGATGGAGCTTCTCTCAATATGAGCGGATGGTCATGGGAAATGAAACCCAACCCTAAAGATCAGAGCAGTGAAAGTGGAAAGATTGTCTTTCAGATTAAAGTGGATGATCGAGGCGATATCGTTGGGGTTACTGTTGTAGAAAAATCGGTAAGCTCCGAGGTACTGCAGATTTATAAAAAGGAAGTAGAAAAGTTGAAGTTTAAGAAAACAGTAGAAGGGGCCGCCATGCCTGCAGTGTCTACAGGCACAATTACATTTATCATTCGTTCCAGATAAGATTTTTAGGCCGTTGAATTACTCGGAGACCATTAAATATCTCTATGGATTGCTACCTATGTTTCAGCGGGTAGGAGCAGCAGCCTACAAGCCCTCTCTCGATAATACCATCAAATTATTGTCGGCATTGGGAGATCCTCACAAATCTTTGAAGTGTATTCATGTAGCAGGAACCAACGGAAAAGGAAGCTCTTCACACATGCTTGCGGCAATTCTTCAATCTAGCGGTTATAAAACAGGTTTGTACACTTCTCCCCACCTTAAAGATATCAGAGAAAGAATTAGAATCGATGGGAGCATGATCACGCAAGATTTTGTTGTAGATTTTATTGCGAATCATCGTGATCTGGTTGAGGATCTTAAGCCTTCATTTTTTGAAATGACGGTTGCTCTTGCCTTTAACTATTTTAAAAGTCAACAAGTGGATTGGGCGGTGATAGAAGTAGGTATGGGTGGGCGCTTAGATTCTACCAATGTCATTCTTCCTGAGATTAGCTTGATTACTCAAATAGGCTTTGATCACACAG
>DAINOB010000277.1:0-3215 GCA_036735585.1 Cytophagales bacterium
CTCTCGTAGTAGTAGGGATTTACTACAAAACCGTAATCTCTATTCTTCTATTCAACTGCCTGTTGGTATCTGAAGAGTTGGGTACCCTAGGCTTGTTTTTCCCATAACCCTGAAAGGTCAATCGGTTGGTGGCTACCCCTTTTTTGATCAGATAATCCATCACGGCTTTTGCTCTTTTTTTGGATAAATCAAGGTTGTAAGCATCGGCACCCACATCATCTGTATGTCCGCTTACTTCCACTTTGATTTGGCTGTTCAGGCCGAGAAGGCGAATGATTCTCTCCAATTCTGCTCTTGACTCGGGCCTCAGTTCAGCTTTGTCGGTATCAAAAAAAATGTTGTTCATCACCAATGAATTCCCCTTTCGCACTGGCTCTAGAAAGATGTCAAGTTCATTGCGGTTAAAGATGTCGCTATGTTTAAAGTCTATGTTTTTGCTATGGTATAGGTATCCTTCTGCTTGCACGAACAATCCATAAGTATTTTTTTCTGTGAGCACTACTGTATAGCTTCCATCTTTGCTATCAGAGCTGAAGTTCAATGGAATTTTATCAGAACTTAAGTTTACCAGCTCCAGACTTGCTGCTATTGGCTTACGGGTATTGGCATCGTATACAAATCCTTCCAGTGGTTTGCTTCCTGCTATTTCTAATTCTTTTGGCCAAAGCAATTCAAAAATAAAGCTACGTCCTCCCGTTCTCATCCCAGGCTTGAATTCATCAATGCTGTAGTAGGCTTTGCTGGCATCTGCAGTAATGAATAGTGACAATTCATCTTTGTATGTATTGATAGGATAGCCTATGTTTCGGGGAAGTTTTACAATAGAATCTTCAAAATCTACTGTATAGATATCAAAGCCACCCATACCCAAATGCCCGTCTGAGGCAAAATAAAAGGACTTGTCATTGGTATGGATGAAGGGAGACACTTCTTCTTTTGCTGTATTGATATAAGGCCCCATGTTTTTGGGAGCAGACCATTGACCATCAGCACTTTTTCTGCTGAAATACAGATCTCTCTTTCCATACCCTCCCGGCTTATCACTCACAAAAACCAGCAATCGCCCATCTGCACTTAAAGTGGGTTGCGATTCCCAATACGGAGTATTAATGGGTTCTCCAAGATTCTGAGGTGCAGACCACTCTTGTCCTTGACGGTAGCTGATGTAGAGGTCACAGCGCCCAACGCCATCTTTTTTGTTACAGGCTGTAAGCACCAAAGTGCGACCATCGCCACTAATGGCGCAAGTACCTTCATTGGCTTCTGGCGTATTGATATTGTTGCTTACGGAGCGAGGCATTGACCAGCCTTCATCCACCTTTTTACTTACCATGATGTCTTCCATGGTGTTGTCATTTTTTACAGTGAAGTACAGTCGTTGATTGTCCGCTGTGAGTGTTGGGAAATACTGATATTGAAATACATTAATTGAATCAGGCACTTTCATGGGCTGAATGTTCACAGGATTCTTCATTTGCTTTATTGCAAACTCACAGTTGCGGAGGCGCATTTTGATTTCAGGAATCAAGTCTTGCCTAATGCCGCGCATGGTAAGGTAGTATGCATAGTTGCTCATTGCACAGCTGTAGTCACCATTTTGATAGCATATATCCCCGAGATTAACATAGGCTGGGCTAAAGTCTGATCTACCTTTGCCATGAAAAGTGGCCCACTCCCAATACGGTTTGGCTTTGTCTTTTTCGCCTGAAAGTGTGTATGCATTGGCAACCGAAAAATACGCTTCTGCAAAGGCGGAATCTAGCTTGATGGCTTTACCGAATAATTCCACAGCTTGTGCCACCTGTCTTTGTCTCAAGGCAGACATACCTTCATCGTACAACTTTATGGCTTTCTTGTTTTGAGTAGATAGCGGAGGCATACGCTGCGCATGCGTTTGAGCCAACTGCCACAGAATCAGCAATCCTGTTAAGGAATATTTAAGTATTTGTGTGTTTGTAGGGATATAGCCCATGTAGGATTTTTCTTCACGTATTCTACAATCAGTGGCATCATTGCTTCTGCCTTTGACCATTCAGGTTGGAGGTATTTTTTGCTACTTTTTTCAACTAAAGAAGCATGTTTTTCTGCAAAATCAAAGTCGGAGATATTAAAAATAATCGCTTTGAGTTCATCAGCAGCCGTGTAAATAGAAGAAAGAGGATTTTTAAATTTCTTTGGGGAGAAGCAAACCCAGTCCCAATGGCCTGACAAAGGATAGGCTCCAGATGTCTCCAAATGTGTGCGAAATCCTGCTTCTCTCAGGGCCAAAGTAAGGCCATCCATATTGTACATCAAAGGTTCTCCTCCTGTGATTACTACCATGCGGGCAGGGAAGTTCAAGGCTGATTCCACCAATTCGCCTACAGTTTTTTGAGGATGTGCCAGAGCATCCCATGATTCTTTCACATCGCACCAATGGCAACCTACATCGCAACCTCCAACACGAATAAAATAAGCTGCCTGTCCACTGAATGCACCTTCTCCCTGAATGGTGTAGAAATGCTCCATGACGGGGAGTTTGAGTTCAGTTGTAGGGCTTTCGATAATCATGGATAATAATCCTTTCGGGCGGCTTTCAAGGTATTTCGCATCAATCCTGCGATGGTCATAAGGCCCACACCTCCGGGTACAGGAGTGATAAAAGAGGTTTTCGGTGCTATATTTTCAAAATCTACATCGCCTACCAATCTAAAACCTGATTTGCGGGTAGAATCTACAATTCTATTGATGCCAACGTCTATCACTACAGCACCTTCTTTCACCATATCTGCCGTGATCATTTTGGGTATACCTATGGCTGCAATTAAAATATCTGCTTCACGGCATATTTCTGCCAAGTCCTTGGTTTTGCTGTGGCATAAAGTGACTGTGGCATTGCCAGGGTAGGCATTTCTTGCCATGAGCAAGCTCATGGGTGTACCTACAATCTGGCTGCGACCAATGATCACACATCGCTTGCCAGTGGTTTCAATGTTGCTCTGTTTGAGCATCATCAGTACTCCATAAGGAGTTGCAGGCAAGAAGGTGGGTAGGTTTTTTACAGTTTTACCCACATTGATGGGGTGAAATCCATCCACATCTTTTGCAGGTGAAATGGTTTCCATCACCTTGTCCACGCTGATATGGGCGGGGAGAGGCACTTGTACAATAAGCCCATCTATTTGAGGATTGTCGTTCACCTCTCTGATTTTCTCCAGCAAAAATTCTTCAGTGAT
>DAINOB010000278.1:0-3199 GCA_036735585.1 Cytophagales bacterium
GTGAAAATTGAAATTCCAGTAAAACTTACTGGTACAGCCGAGGGGGTATTGAGTGGAGGTAAATTGGTTCAAAAACTTAGAAAAGTAAAGGTGAGAGCGCTTCCGAAAGATATGCCAGACTTTGTAGAGTTGGATGTTACGAAGCTAACCCTAGGAAAGTCAATTAAAGTGGCAGAAATCATTCAGAATAATTTTACCATTCTCAACAGCAAATTGGTAACTGTAGCAAGTATTGAAATCCCTCGTGCACTTAAAGGAAAGACGCAGGAAGCTGAAAAATAATAAATCAAGTATGATGAAGAAGTCCTGCCGAAATGCAGGACTTTTTTTTGATCAAAAGTCAAAGAATAAATGAAATACCTGATAGTAGGTTTAGGAAATCCTGGAGCAAATTACGAAATGACGCGTCACAATGTAGGCTTCATGGTATTGGATCATCTGGCTTCAAGACAAGGTACTACCTTTCAAGTGGATAGATTGGCCATGCGCACTGAAATCAAAACCAAAGGAAAAACGCTTGTCCTAATTAAGCCTACTACTTTCATGAATCTAAGTGGAAAAGCTGTTCGCTTTTGGCTTCAACAATTAAAGGTGGATGCTCAGCAAAGTATTGTTATCACCGATGATATAGCATTGCCCTTTGGTACCCTAAGATTGAGGAAAAAAGGCAGTAGTGGCGGCCATAATGGGCTTAAAAGTATTGAAGCTGAAATGCTAACTCAGGAATTCCCGCGGTTAAGATTTGGAGTAGGCAATGATTTTGCAAAGGGAAAACAAGCTGACTATGTACTGTCACCATTTACAAAGCCAGAATTTGAATCTTTGCCTTTACATATCGAAAAAGCTGGTGACATAGTTTTGATGAGTATTCTCGAAGGTTTTGACTTGGCCATGAGCAAGTTTAATCAATAAGTGACTACCACCACTTACCTCTTGAATTCAACAATATTTCTGCCTTCAATAAACCAGCGATGCTAATAGAATCAGTAATTTTCTGATCCATAACTAGCTTTACAGCCTGATCAAAAGGCAATTTCCACAATTTAAGCTGTTCGGTTTCCTCAGGTTCCATTTCTCCTTGCACTAGTTTCGTAGCCAGAAAAACAAATCCTTCCTCATCCGTTACAGAATTAGAAGTATGTATTCTCAAAATGTTTTCCCACGTATGAGCTTCGATACCAGTTTCTTCCTTCAACTCTCGTTGAGCCGATAGTAAGATATCTTGGTCTATAGGCCCTCCGCCCATTGGTATCTCCCAGCTATATTCATCTAGCGGGTATCGATACTGCCCTACCAGCCAAGTATATCCATGCTCGTCAATTGGGATGATTCCAATAGCTTTGTTCTTGAAAGAAACCACCCCATAAATTCCCTTATTTCCTGATGGATTCAATACCTGATCTTCTCTTACTTTGATCCATGGGTTTTGATAGATTTGCTGAGAACTTAACTTTACCCACGGATTTTGCTCCTCACGAACTGACATGATTGATGTTTTTTTATGCATAGTTAATGAATAAGGGATTGAATTTCTTCACCTACTCCACACTTACTCCCGAGGCAGGGTGTGATGAGGCAGGCAGAGGTTGTCTGGCAGGTCCCGTGGTAGCAGCCGCAGTTATTTTGCATCCTGACGCAAATATCCAAGGCCTTAACGACAGCAAAAAACTTACAAATACTCAAAGAATGGATCTGGTACCACAAATCTGTTCAAACTCCATAGCTTATGCGGTAGGCTCAGCAAGTCCAGAAGAAATTGACAAGTACAATATTTTAAAAGCCTCCATACTTGCCATGCATCGTGCTCTGGATCAGCTAAATCCTTGTCCAGAACATATTTTAATAGATGGCAATAAATTTATCCCTTGGGCTATGAAACCATTTACCTGTGTGATAAAAGGTGATGGTATATGGGCAAATATCGCTGCAGCTTCAGTTTTGGCAAAAACGCATAGAGACGCCCTCATGAGGGATTTGGCAAAAGAGTATCCTGAATATGCTTGGGATTCAAATTGTGGCTATCCCACGGCTGCACATGTGGCCGCTTTACAACACTATGGAAAAACACCTTGGCATAGAGAGAGCTACGATCCTGTAAGAAAAATAAATTTTTGGCGTTCGAGATAATCCAAGCATACCATCATTAAACTATTATTTTTGCCTCCCTCAATGATAGGATAGTTATGAATGAATCAACAGTAAAAACTATTGCCCTAAATGATCTTCATGTGGGTCTGGGTGCCAAGATGGTGCCATTCGCAGGCTTTTTAATGCCAGTAAGGTACAGTTCAGACATAGAAGAACACTTAACAGTAAGAAATGGTGTGGGTGTATTTGATGTATCCCACATGGGGGAATTTATACTGGAGGGACCAGGTGCACTAGATTTGGTTCAAAAAGTCACTTCCAATGATGCCTCAAAACTAATAGATGGCAAAGTTCAATACTCTTGCCTACCCAATGCAACTGGTGGTATAGTGGATGACCTACTTGTTTATCGGATCTCAGAAGAGAAATATTATTTAGTGGTAAACGCTGGCAACATTCAGAAAGATTGGGAATGGATTAAGTCGCACAATACACAGTCAGTTTCCATGAAGGATGTATCCTCAGAAACCAGCTTATTGGCAGTACAAGGACCTCTAGCTATTAAGTCATTACAGCCTCTTACCTCTGTTGATCTTAAGGCAATGGAGTATTACTCCTTTAAAATTGGCGATTTCGCTGGTTTTCAGAATATTATCATTTCTGCAACAGGATATACTGGTTCTGGTGGTTTTGAAATTTATATGCCTAATGATTCTGCAAAAGCAATTTGGGAATCTATTTTTAAAGAGGGAAAAAGCTACGACATTAAACCCATAGGCCTTGGTGCTAGAGACACCTTGCGATTGGAGATGGGGTACTGTCTTTATGGCAATGATATCAATGATGAAACTTCCCCAATAGAAGCAGGCCTTGGATGGATCACAAAGTTTAGCAAGCCCTTTATAAATTCTGATACATTAAAAAAACAAAAGGAAGAAGGCACTTTGCGCAAACTCTGTGCTTTTGCAATGATAGACAAAGGCATACCTCGTGCACACTACGAACTATGCGATTCTGAAGGCAATGCAATTGGAGAAGTAACCAGTGGAACAATGTCTCCTAGCCTAGGTATTGGCATTGGCCTTGGGTATTTACCCAAAAAATTCACTTC
>DAINOB010000279.1:0-3192 GCA_036735585.1 Cytophagales bacterium
TTTCTCAATCGTTCCTGTTCCTCACGTAGCCTGCGTTCGGCATCTTCCTTCACCTTATTTACTTGATCATTCACGATATTTTTGGGTGTAGCACCACCGCCTACTGGTTTGATGCTGGCTATTGTAACGCGAGGATCGCTGAAAGGTCCAATGGCTTTTAAGGTAATATCCACCGCATCGCTTACCACAGCATTGCCTCCGAAAAGGCCACTGAGTGCTGCATTCACAGCCTGCCCCACCACACCTGTTTTTACATTGGGAAGGAGTATATCAAAATCCATCGTCTGGTCTAGCCCGGAGCTGCCGGAAATGTTCATGGCCGTGCTTCCTGCTTGTACGGTAAAAGGTTTTAGAAACACTCTGCCATCTCTGATTTCGGCTTGCATCAACACATCATTGAGCTTTAACTCTCTCAAGTCGTTCATTTTGGTGACATCAGCTATGCTATTCATGAGCTTAAGGTCTGAAATAGATGCCTGCTGCACCTGCACATTGCCTCCCCCCGTCAGGCTGGGCATAATGGGCATCATGGTCTGGTCCAGATCACCTTTAATACGAAAATCAGTAGAGAAATCTCCCTTCATCCCTTTTGCAATAGGCGCCATGGCTTTAATCACTGCAAAAGTTTCGTAGGCTTTGGCTATGGCCATTTTGTCAACCTTCAGATTAAAGTCATAGTTGGGCTTCGCAGGATCATAACTGTCATAAAAACCGTCCATCGTAATGTTCCCTCCAAGGGTATTCATACGAGTGTTCTCTAGGCGTACTTTACCATCTTTTATTATGATGCTTCCCACCAAATTGTTGATCTCCATATTGCTGTAGAGCACTTTATCTATGGAAGAATTGAGGATAAAGTCAATCGTTTTTGGCACCACTACTACGGACATCGGTAGGGTGTCGGCAGTAGCAGCAGTGACAGTAGAGTCCACACTTGCGGAGCCGCCTTCCTCTGTCATCCATTCATTGACGTCAAAGCGCTTGGAGTTGAAATTCAGCTTTCCCTTGAGTACTTCTCCTTCTTTCAAGGCGAATCCGATATAATTGCTCAGGAATCCAGTTAATTTCAAATCGCTTTTACCAATGCTTCCTGTGAAATTTTCCAGAATCATTTGTCTTGGATCGAAGCGCATGTTTGCCTGATCTATTTTAAATCCTTGTGGAAGATCGGCACTTTCAAAAAAGAATGCTGTTGCAGATAATGTTCCGCTGGTAGGCAGCTTATCATATCGTTCTGCATCGATATCTGACATTTTACCTGCTGTTTTGATATCAGCAGCTATTTTTCCAGCCAGCTTCATGCCTTCTAAAGGGAATATTTTGGTAATTTTTTCCAAATCTGCACTTCCTTTGAGGTCCAAGTTGTAGGTGTAGTCGTCTAGATTTGCAAAGTCTAGTTTAGCATCAATACGCTCACCTTCCAGCTGCATGCTGAATTCATCTACTGTGGCAATAAAATCGGCATTGGCACCTGTTGGATTGCCTGCTCTGGCTTTCATTTGCAGTGCTTCAATAGGTGCAGGAAAATCAGCAGATTTTGCATATCCATTGCTCAAGGCCATGGTGGCGGTAAGAGCTGGCATGCTCGTTTCTGAATAGGTACCGTTTGCCTTGGCGTTGAGTTCAAATAAGCCTTTCATGGCCAGTCCCTCAACAGGGAATACTTTTAGAGCTTCTTCCAAATCTACTTTGGCTGCCACCATCGCATTTACAGTCACTGGCATGAGACCCTCTGAGCTTAAGGTAAACTCTACAGGATTGCTTCCTAAGTCTAGGTGAAACTTTCGAATATCTACGGTCAGTTGTTCCATTTGTCCAGTAGTAGTTCCCATGCTCATGTCTACTTGAATATTGGATACCGGAGTGGGAAGATCAGGGTATTGGAACATCCCATCCTTTACTTGGAGCTGCAAACCAAAAGCAGGCATCTGTGTGCTGTCTTTGTATATTCCTTTCACATTTCCCTGAAAAGCCAGCTCTCCAGAAGTTTTGATATTCTCAAATCCTTCCATAAATACACCGGGAATCAAGGAAAGGATGTTTTTGAATTGAGTTTCTTTAGCTCCAAAGTTCATGTCCAATACGATTGTGGAATCTTCAGGCATTGCCACTGATCCTTCAAAGGCAATTTTGAAGTCATTCAGGCGCACAAAATTCTCTTTAAATGTGTACTTGAAGGCAGCCATATCAATATTCATGACCAAGTCGGCTTCTAGTTCCGCTTTTGTAAGGTACTTGTTTCCTGCCATTTCATAAGTCAGTCCTTTGATCAGGGTATTGGTACTCAGGTCGTACAGTGTGGAGCCAATATCCCCACTTCCTGTATGGTTTAGGGATTCGATAATGGCAAGCATTTCCGACTGCATATCGTTGAATAGAATTTTGCCATCTTTAATTTGCCACTTGTCAATACGTAGTGCAAATGAAGATTCTTCTGTTTCTGCTTCAGGGGTTTCAGCTTGAGCACTGTCAGGAAGTGCAATATCCCAATTTGCGGTACCATCTGACAGCACCAGCAGTTCAACTAAAGGTTGATCAAGGGTTATTTTTTTAATCGTAATCTGTTTTCCAAAAAGCGAAGCCACATTGATGGTAAGGTCAAAAGAGCGGACATCTACCAAGGTATCGTCTTCAAATACTCCTATGCCTGCAATGCCAAATTCCCCTAAGGAAACGGTAAGATTTGGGAACTGACGGAAAAAGCTTAGCCCAAACTTGTCTGGGTTGTAGTAAATTTTGGCATTTACAGCTCCTTCCAGTTCCTTGTCAACAGCTTGGCGAATTTGGTCTTTGAACAGAATAGGAATTAGCACCATTGCAAGAAGCAATACAGCTATAATGCCTGAGATTACATAAAATACTTTTTTCATGGCTTTGGGTAGTGATTTGGACTTAAAAAATGATGGTTAAAAATAGTGGGTTTTATTGAGAAGCTAAGTATCAAGATTTGATTTGTAGTCTCACTAGAAATGTATTTGGATTCCCAGCGCAATATTCAATGGTCAAGGTCAATCCAAGGGGCTGACAATACTGAAAGGCCAAAAACAAACCCAATCCCGCTCCTGGCTCTGCTGCTGTTCCATTTCTATGTGCTTTATGGAATGCCTCTGGGAAGCTTATTGATTTTTGCAGGGCTTCGGTAAGCGATTCACAGGAGTTGTGTATTTCCAGATAGTTGCCTGAAAGGGTGAT
>DAINOB010000280.1:0-3169 GCA_036735585.1 Cytophagales bacterium
GGCGCAACCACGGCACAAGAAAGCTCTGGAAGGGGGATTGAAAAAGGAAGAAAAAACAACATGATAACCACTGCTAAAAGGTGGTTGGCCGATGGCACAACCACGGCACAGGTATTATTATGGTAAGTGATTCGCCAGCCAGTGCATAAAGGTGGTTGGATGATGGCACAACCACAGCACAAAAATGATGGTGTGTTGGAAAATAATCTTTTGATAAAAAAGGCTGATAGACAAGTATATATACTTGCCTACCAGCCCTATATGTTTTAGCCTTGAAGGGCTGTTATTCAATAATTATCCGCTGTACTGAAACAGCATCCCGGGAAGAAATCCGTACCAGATAAAGCCCTTTGCGCAAATTTTCCAAGCCTTGAATATTGGTGAACAGATTGCCTGTCCGGTTTACCTGTGTTTGAACTATTTTGATTCTATAGCCTTCCAGCGTAATTAATTCAAGTAAAACATTGGCATTGGGTTCAATACCTGAGAGCTCCAGATTAAATCCATCATCCTTTACCGGATTTGGCCAGATATGTGCCTGTAATGAATTGGGATTCCTTGAAGGCTCTACGTTTACACCAATGATTTTAGAAAACTCGGAAGTACCATCAAAATCAATTTGATTTAATCGGTAGTAGTTCATGCCCACAAATGGGTTCACATCAACAAAATCATAGCTAACGATTTTTTTCGAGTTGCCTACACCTTCGATCCAACCTATGACATCGAAAGTTTTTCCATCTTGCGAATGTTGCAACTCAAAACCGTCGTTATTAATTTCTGAGGCGGTTTTCCATTCTAAGCGTACACCTTCGCTAGTTTTCTTAGCTGTAAAAGAAATCAACTCTACTGGCAGTGGTTGTGAAAACGCATTTTCAGAGCCTAAAGTAAGGAAACTGGTACTGAATGACACCAAATCTGTAAGTTGTGAGGATCCACCGTTGATGGATGGGGAATAACTAACTGGTCTCCAAAAAACACCCGCATCAATCCACTTCATCAATTTCAATTGAGCCCACTCTTCAGGTACATTGTTATCTAAAGAGTTGTCATCCCAGCGAAGAGTAATATTGGCATTACACGAGGGGCCATCAACAATCCAGTATTCATTTTGACTTACCGTGCCAAATGGAAAATCATTCAAGAAATCCGGGTCAAGATCGGGACCAAGTCCTGCTGCAATTGTAGGATTGGCACTTCTATAATTTACCGTCCAGTCACCGCTAGAACAGGTAGGATTGATGAATATTGGACCGTATCTACCTGCATTACCAACTGGCAATCGGTAAGCGCTGCCTGTGCCCAGGTTGAGTACCTGAACAGGCCCATTAATGTATCTTGAAGCATTGGCACCTGTAATATTTACTGCGCCATTTAGCCTCAGGTTTGAGGTTGTGTTTGAACCAAGGGTGTTAATCAATCCATTGGTAAAAGTAAGCACTTGCTCTATAGTAAATGCATTGCTACCTGTACCTAGACTAATAGACACATTATTGGTATTATTAACCGTAAGAGCACGAAAAGTCATACCTTCTCCAGAGATGGTTTGCAATGAATTTCCGTTCAGCACAAGATTTGTATTGGTCGTGTTTACCGTAGCACCAGTTTGTCTGCTAAGATTTCCACCGACCGAAAGGGTAATCCCTGTGCTTTCCTGAAAAGTTGAACCCGAAAGAAATGCAAGATTTCTAGTGACCGCGACATTGGCACTTCCAGATTCGAATGTGCCTGACATCAATAGATCACGACCAACATTTATTGAGTTGTTGTTCACGGTATTATTCAAGGTGGTGCCCGAGGCAATCACCAGGTCATTTATAGTGTTGAGGGTACCTGCAGGCAAGGTTTTAATACCTCCGCCAGAAGTAATCAAGGTGCCTACATGCATTGCTCTGGCATCTATAGTCGTAGATACCGAACCAGTGTATTCTACCACGCTATTGGCATTGGTAAAAAATGGCGCCAAATCTCCCGCAGGCAAAACTGCTCTCTCTGAGCCACCTACAGTGATTTTACCTGATGATCCTGTAGCAATGCTTGCGATGCCCAGCGAATTACCTCTTGTGTCTCCTAAAATTAGTTCCCCACCATTAAAAATGGTTTGATAGGGTTTTCTGAATGAAAATAAATTTGCGGGTGTATCAGAACCCAAAGCATTTACAGTGGCGCCATTGGGAATCAAAACAATTTGTCCTGATGGTCCACCAGTTGGTACGCCAGCTCCAAATGCACCGAAGTTTAAGCCACCATCATCACTACGTTGCCAATTTCCCTCATCATTCCAGTCTCCTGAAGTTAATGCGTATCTGAATACTGCTATGTTATCTGGAATATCCTGATCGATTCCCGCCGTGTATTGACTCCCAGCTATATTCGCTGGCGAACCATCTGTTCCGAGGTTGGTGTTGTTAAAAGTAAAATAAATGGTATTGGCGTCATCGTCGAAATCCTCTGCTGGAAACTTGGCCCATGAGGTACCCTGCAATCTTGCAGGTATGTAACTGGCTTCATTGGCTACATCGTCAACTAAAATCTGCGGGTAACTGAACAATAAATTACCTGTAGCAGCAATCGCCGGATTATTGTCGAAAACTTTCCAATAAAAGTCCAATACTCTCGGTGGATCTAAAGGATCTATTGCATTTTCTGTACTTGGGTGCACATCAGTAACCGGCACCAATGTAATTGATTTCTGATCTGAAAGGCTGGCAAAGGTTATGTCTAGCGGAGTGAAAATATCGTTTCCACCACGAATAACCCCAACAGGATATGAGAAAGTGCCGGTGAAACCTCCGTTAAAGAATTTTCTAACACCTCTATCCGAAGTTACCACATTGGTTCTGATCATTTTATTGGCAGTGAATGCGCCATCGATAGGTACAAAAATGGCGTTTACACCCAATTCCAAAAGATTATCTCCCAGTTTAAAGGTACCTGCTCTAAGTTCCAGATCTTCATTGAAACGTATATCTGACAGAGCAGAAGCACCTTCAGCAACATTGTTCAATTCCATGCGACCAAATGAGCCATTACCACTAATCTGATGTGGAACACTGGCACCTGTCAAAATGATTTTTCCAGCGCTGCCACTGTACGACCCTTGATTTACAATATGCCGGTTCACGGTAACATTGTGGGTAGCCAAAGCAAAATTCCCGTTGTTTATAAC
>DAINOB010000281.1:0-3099 GCA_036735585.1 Cytophagales bacterium
CTCGCCAAAGAGCCGCCATGTAGGCTGAGGGCATCAAACACAAACAAAAAGCGGGCAAAGAAAGCCTCAGAAATACCTCCAACGGATTTTCTACCATAAGCTTAAGCAAAGGGCCAGGATCATTCATAGGCCAGTACCAAGAATCAACAACAATCAAGAGCACGGAAAGAAACAACAATGCCCATGCGAATGAAGGTACTGAATAGATGAGCAGAGATAGTGATTGCCATACAGCGTTTCCTTTACCAGAAGCCCATATCAAACCCCACACCAAGCCTAAAAAAGTGGTAAGTACAAAGGATAATACCCCTAAAGCAAGCGACCACTGCACCCCATCCCAAATGGAAAATGAACCAGCTAATCGTTGATTAAAATCCTTAGAAAACAACCATTGATGGCACATCGATTTGTCTCCTACCCATTGGGGTGTTAGCCATAAATGATCCCAACCTCTGGGTGCATTTGCAAAAACTATCTGCAAGGAATCTGCCTCTTCATCCATAGAGGCAAGATTTGTGAGAAACTTATACAGCTCCCTTTGATTGTCTGCTTTCATCAGAGCACTAAGCGCAGGCTGAAGTTTAGGGCTTTGGTGCAAAGTGTTTCCTACCCTCTCCATTAGGTCAGTATGCTTTAGAACATACCCTTTACTACCACTCAAATTGGCCAGCCAATCGCTGAGGCATCGAGCTGCTGGATTTAGGCTCAACTGTTTTTCTAAAGGCAATCGCGCTAGATTTCTAAGCTGTACATAAAATACAGGCTGGCCATAATCATAGTATATACCTTCAGATTCTGCTGACTGGCCTTTAAAAGACTCTTCCTCATAAAGCTGAACACCTACTCCCCAATACAAGCCTAAGAAGCTCAATACATAAATTATTAGGGCGAAAATAAGAGCTCTTAGCAAGGGCATCTTTAGGTACTATTTCTTTGTCCGCAAAGTCATGGAGGCAGGCCAAATCCTCGGGCTGATATGAGAAGTGATTACATTATCCAGTCGCTTGTTTACCAATATGCGCTCTCTGGGGTGAAACAAAAAAACAAAAGAAGCATCCTCGTGCACCATAGCTTGCAAGGATTTACTGAGTTTTATCCTTTCCTTCTCAGGGGCTCTGCGCATACCCTCAATGATTTTATCACTTACGTCATTTCCAAAAGACACATAATTGGCCCCATCCACTATACTTCTGGTGGAAAATAAATTTTCGGGGTCATCTGCAATGGGATTAATGGTGCGGCCGGCTACCATCATCTCAAACTCCTTTTTCCGCAAGCGCTGCCCAAAGGCGTTAAACTCCACTGCTTCCAATGTGAGTGGAATTCCACTTAGGGAAAAGCTCTCTTGAAGTAAAACTCCAACGGCTTTTCTTTCTTCACTGTTTGAAGGATATAGGTAGGTTAGCTCCAGCTGGTATTCTTCCCCCTTCATATTTTTCTCCATCACACCGTCACCATTTTTGTCCCGCCAGCCATCTTCCTGTAATAATGATTTAGCCTTATTGGGATTGTAGTCATAAGGTACAATGGAGGTGTTACAATAGGTCCGGTTAGAGGGCAACACTGCTCCATTGGCTATGCTTGCAAACCCCCGATGGATGATTTCAATAATACGCTCTCTATCAACCAAATGCGCAATGGCCTTTCTTGTCTTTTGTCCCGAAAGTTTAGGGGAAGCACTGTTGAGTCCTAAGTAAAAAAAACCGGCTATCTCAGGAGATCTTACGGTAAATCGAGCAGCAATGACCGAGTCACGATAGATAGCATCAAATTTTGAAGCAGGAATACCTTTCATTACATCCAACTGACCAGTTTTCATGGCATAGGTGGCGGCATCGTAGTCATTTAGGACTCTGAAAATGATCAACTCAGGATCAGCATGAAAGAGGTGACTTTTAACAGGTAGCTTACTGCCCCACCAATTTGGATTCCGAAGCAAACCGATTTCTCCCATTCGCCACTCTTGAAGGTGATAAGGACCTGAGCCTTTGAGCAGTTCGGGCTGCAGGCTAAAGTCTAATTTGTTGAATCGATTGGCAAAAGTCTGAGCTGCCTCCACGGGCTGTTCTGGTCTGATGCTGTAAAGATTTTGTAGGCTAAAACTTTCCATAAGCTGCTCAGGGTCAAAAAGATGCTCCGGCAACACATAAAAATCTCCAGATGTGGCTTCTGATAAGATAAAATCGGGACCACATACCAGCGTGAACGCCAGACTATCTCTTGCGTTCAATTGCACATCTTGAATGTACGCAAGATATCCTCTGAGTGCTTTGCAGTCTACATAAGGGTTTTTAATAACCTTTAGAGTAAACAATACATCTCTAGCGGTGACCGCCTTTCCATCTGCCCATCGAGCTTGTGGTCTGATTTGATAGGAGAAATAAGTGGTAGTATCAGTTACTCGCTTGCTGGGTCTATCTTGTACCAATACCGCTTGCAGTTGAGAGGTTTGTAAATCAAGTCTTAGCAAAGGTTGAAAAATATGCTGAAGCACAAAGTCTTCATTTTCTACGCTAATCATGACTGGATTCAATTTGGCAGGAGGGTTTACCATATGCACCAGCACCAGATGTTTTTCTGTGGTGTTGTCGGCAGTACGGGTAGAGCAGGCAACACTGAGTGCAAGGAGTACTAGAAAGATGAGTCTTTGATGCATGTAGCTTTTGCAGCCAAACTACTCAAGAAGCGGCATTAGAAAAAATAAAAGCTCAGGATAGAAAATAATTAGGTGTCACTTTTGAGATGAACAAACAAAGAGCCTATATTTGCACCTCATTTTCAGGAGAGGTGCCTGAGAGGCCGAAAGGAGCAGTTTGCTAAACTGTCGTACGGGCAACCGTACCGGGGGTTCGAATCCCCCTCTCTCCGCTGAGCTTCTGATAATACTTCGGGGTGTAGCGTAGCCCGGTCATCGCGCCTGGTTTGGGACCAGGAGGTCGCAAGTTCGAATCTTGCCACCCCGACACACACCCCTCCAAAGTGGAGGGTACATGGGATCAGGTCCCGTAGCTCAGTTGGATAGAGCAACTGCCTTCTAAGCAGTCGGTCACACGTTCGAATCGTGTCGGGATCACTCATTGCATACCTAAAGCCCTGATT
>DAINOB010000282.1:0-3083 GCA_036735585.1 Cytophagales bacterium
CTTTTCCCATTGCTGAAGACCTTCGCTCAAGAGGTATGGCATCACCAATAATGGATAGCACAAGTGCACCCAAAATACCCCCAAATGCTCCTGTAATGCCTCTAGTAATTAAGAAAAACCAATACGTTTCGGCCAATGCACATGCAAAAGTGCCCACGATAAACCCCGCAAAGGCGATAGAAAGCAAGGCTTTTCTGTCGAATTTATCCATAAACAATGCAGCCAATATGCTGATCCCTCCTGCAGCAAAAGTGTAAACAGATACCAATAAGGAAAATTGCTGCGGGCTGATTTCAAAAATGCGCATGATTTGCGGACCCAGTGGCATCAAAATCATGAAATCAATGATATGGGTAAACTGTATAGCGGCTAGTACCAACAGCATTCTACTTTCCTGATTCATGCGAGTTATAGTGCGTTAAGGATTTGTAAGGAGCATTCCACTGATACGTCTGATTTCTAGGGCTGCCAGATCTGCATTTACTCTGGCTTCCAGGGTAGTCAATTCCGCCCTCATCAGATTGTTTTGTGCTTCACGAAACCCCGTAGAACTCACTTGGCCATAACGATAAAGTTGAGAAGTGCGGTCAAAATTGAGTCGTGCCGTTTCCACTACTTTGTTTTGCATGGAGGCAATGAGTGTTTGGTTTTTATACTGGTTCCAAGCGTTCATCAATTCTCTCTGATTTTGAAGTTTGGCTTGATCCAAGGTGATCTTACTAGCATATACTTGCTTCTCTGAGGATTGAATCAAAATATTTCTCCTGTTTCCATCAAATAAATTCCATGCAAGTGTAAGGCCTCCATTCAAACCAATATTTCGGCTTTCTAACACAATACCCACTTCATTGATTTGTCTATTGTATCCATATCCTGCTACAAAATCTAAGGTTGGAAGTCTTCCTGCTTTGCTCAATTGTTTGGCTATCTCAGCGTTTTGCATGGATAGTAGACTTGCCACCACAGCGGTCCCATTGCGCTCTGCCGCCTGCTCGTATACAGAAAAATCATCTTGCAACAAGGTAGGCTCAGGCAGTTCAGCAGTGATAAAAGTTTTCAGGTCTTGCCCAGTTAGAAAGTTGAGTTCGTGAATAAGCGTAAGCTTGTTTTGTTGCACATTGATTAAGGCAATACTGTCAGCTTGTAAGTCTACTTCCGCATTAAGAAGTTCTAATCGGGTGCCTGAGCCCAGTTTATTGGCTTCCCTGGAAAGTACGAGGCGCTTACTATTTGCTTCTATGAGGCTCATAATTAAGGCTTCGTTTTGCTGCGCAAGCACAAGATTGTAGTAAACATTAGCCACTTGAATCAAAGTACCTTCCAGTGCAATAGATTGGGTATTTACAGCTTGTTTGAATTGATTGTCAAACCGCTGTAGGTTGTACCATGCTGTGCCTCCTCCGTAGATTCTATAGGCTACATTGGCAGAAGCATTCAATGCATAATTTTGTACCCCATTGCGCTCCACAGATGGAATATCTCCAGCAAAATTCAAACGGGTGTCATTTTGCTGTGCCGTTACTCCTCCCAGCACCCCAAAATTTGGCAGCATGCCTGCATTTCCTTTGGTCACATTGATCTCAGCAATTTCTGTGGCCACCTTGGCTATTTGCACATCATGATTGTGTTGCAAAGCAAGTTTCCAAGCATCTTCCAGCGCCAATCGACTTTGTGCTGTACTCAGTGTAGGCAGCAATACACTCATCCAAAGCACTACTTTAAAAAACGTCTTATTCATGTTGTGCATTCTTTTGTTCAATGACTGCGGGCTCCACTTGTACTCTATCAGGCCAGTGACCTTCTTTGTCCTTTCCATGCCACCAAAGCTTGATATCATTAAGTGTATACAGCATGGCTGGTAATAAAATTAGCGTGAAAAAAGTTACGAAAACCAAGCCCCAAGCCACTGAAATGGCCATTGGAATTAAAAACTGTGCTTGTCTGCTTTTCTCTAAAATGAGAGGATAAAGGCCCGCTACTGTAGTAAGAGAAGTCAATAAAATGGCTCTAAATCTGGCCACACCGGCCTCCATAACTGCCTCATGAAAAGGAAGCCCATCTCTAATTAGTCTGTTAAACTTATCAATAAGCACCACAGAATCATTCACCACCACACCTGAGAGCGCTATCATACCAAAATAACTAAATATGGAAACAGGCTTTCCTTCTATCCAATGACCTAAAAAAGCACCAAAAACTCCCATAGGAATCATGAGTGTAATCAAACCCATTTGGCTCCAAGATCGGAAGGTGAGCACAATAACAAGTATCAATACTCCAAGAGCAATTGGAAAAGCCTTGCCAGCCGACCGTTGAAACAATTGATTCTGCTTATCCTGACCTTCAAAGCGCACTTTAAGACCTGGATTTGCTGCAACCAATTTTGGAACCACATCACTTTTTATCAAGTCTATTAAAGGAGGTACAGGCTCATTGGGATTGGCCAAATCAGCCTCTACCTTGATTTCTCGGGCACCATCTACGTGGTTGATGGCCACTATACCTCGCTCGATATTGAAAGCAGCCAATTCAGTAAGAGGAAACTCTCGGCCATCAGCAATTTTCACCCGCATGTTTTCCAATTGACCCAAGGTTCGCCTTCCAAAGTCAGGATAGCGTACCCAAACTTTCACCTCATCACTACCGATTTGCAGCCTTTGCACTTCTTCACCAAAAAAGCCTTGTCTAATTTGACGAGCTATGTCATTGGTAGTTAGGCCGAGAAAAAAAGCCAAGGGTTTTAACTCAAACTCTACTTCTCTCTTTCCAGCCAGATTATTGTCAGCAACATCTCTTAGCGTTGGGAAAGAATTAAGTTCCTGAATGGCTTGTTTACGAGCATTCTCCAATACATCTAAATCGCGGGCTATCAAACTCATAGAAATAGGCTTGCCGAATATCTGCCTTGTACCGAAAATCAATTTATCTGCATCTACTACAGGTCCTGTGAGCTCCCTGATCTTATTTACAATTTTAAAACTCTCCAGATTTCGTGTCTCCCCGTCTAACAATTCTATATCTAGCAGTCCTCTTTCTGATCCTCCTAGCCCAATTTCCATTCTCACATTTTGGATGACTTGTTC
>DAINOB010000283.1:0-3078 GCA_036735585.1 Cytophagales bacterium
GCTCTAAGTTTACTAAAGCCTGATTTTTCAAACTTCTCTCTCACATAGTCTAAATCCAAAGTGAGTGTTTTTTCAATGGGTAAGTCAGAGGGTAGTTCAAACATGGCATCTGATATGATTGCTTCGCAAATACCTCTTAATCCTCTTGCTCCAAGTCCCAGTTTGTCTGCCTTCTCTACTATGTAGTCGATGGAGTCTGAACTGAATACCAATTGTATACCTTCCATATCAAAAAGCTTCTGATACTGCTTTACCAAAGCGTTTTTGGGTTGCGTCAGAATCATTTTCAATGTGTCCTTATTGAGTGGCTCTAAGTAAGTAACCACGGGTAAACGCCCGATCAATTCCGGAATAAGTCCAAACGCACGTAAGTCCTGGCTGGTAACATATCTGAGAAGAACATCATCCTCTTGGTGCTGAGTGAGAGCAAGATCACTAGGTGGTTCAAATCCTATAGCTCTACTTTTCAATCTACTTTTTATAATTCTGTCAATACCTTCAAATGCACCACCACAGATGAATAGAATATTAGAGGTATCAATAGAAATCATCTTTTGATCTGGATGTTTTCTGCCACCCTGAGGAGGCACATTTACTTGAGCGCCCTCTAATAGTTTGAGTAAAGCTTGCTGAACACCCTCCCCACTAACATCTCTAGTGATCGAGGCATTTGCATTTTTACGAGCTATTTTATCTATTTCGTCAATGTAGACGATGCCTTTCTCTGCTGCCTCTACATTATAATTTGCAGCTTGTAAAAGGCGGGTAAGTATACTTTCAACGTCTTCACCCACATAGCCTGCCTCTGTAAGCACAGTGGCGTCCGCTATACAAAAAGGAACATTAAGCACTTTGGCTAAAGTTCGTGCTAAATACGTTTTTCCAGTACCAGTTTCACCTACCATTATGATGTTGGATTTTTCAATAATCACTTCATCATCTTTGGAAGATTTCTCGAGCCGTTTGAAATGGTTGTAAACAGCTACAGCTAGTACTTTTTTTGCCTCATCCTGACCCACAACATATTGATCAAGAAAGCTTTTAATTTCTTTAGGCTTTAAAACCGTGGTGCTTGTAGCTTGAGTTTGTGCCTTTGATTTTTGATCTTCATGCAATAGTTCAAAAGCCTGTTCTACACATTTGTCGCAGATATGCGCATGTATGCCGGAAATCATCAATGAGACTTCCTTCTTTGTCCTTCCGCAGAAAGAACAGGTAACTTGAGCCATTGATCGTTGAATTAGCGTTTCTTAGTTAGGACTTCATCAATCAGTCCGTATTCTTTGGCCTCATCGGCAATCATCCAGTAGTCTCTATCAGAATCCTTCCAGATGGTATCATAATCTTTTCCGGTATGCAAACTTAGTATTTCGTACAGCTCTTTTTTAATTTTTGCTATTTCTCTAGCTGTAATTTCGATATCTGAGGCTTGTCCTTGAGCACCACCCAATGGCTGGTGGATCATCACTCTTGCATGTGGAAGTGCTGACCTCTTTTTGGCTGCACCACCAGCGAGCAACACTGCTCCCATAGAAGCGGCCAATCCTGTACAAATAGTGGCTACTTCAGGGCTGATGATTTGCATGGTGTCGTAGATGCCAAGACCCGCATACACAGATCCTCCAGGGCTGTTGATGTAAAGCAGGATATCTTTTTTACTGTCAGTAGACTCTAGAAATAGCATCTGAGCGGTGATGATGTTTGATATATAATCATCTACTGGTGTGCCCAAGAAGATAATTCTGTCCATCATCAACCTTGAAAATACATCTATTTCTCTGAAGTTCGTAGGACGCTCTTCGATCACAGATCGGGTCATGTTCTCTACGGTGTTAATATATTTGTCTACTCCAGTGCCACTAAATCCCTGAGATTTAACAGCATAATTTCTGAATTCGCTTGTAAAGTTCATTGTGCGTTTTTTTATCGTTTAGGCCTGTTCGGCAATTTTTTTAAACTCTTCTACACTTACTTTTTTCTCTTTTAAATTCACTTGCTCTTTCATTTTTGCGAGCACTTTTTGATCGTGAAGTAGATCAAAGATTCTAGTAAAATTCGCACCATCATCTCTTTTAAGATAATTGAGGGCAAATTCATCCAATTGTGGTTCTATTTGAGAAAGCATACCATATTGAGCAAATTGAGATCTAAGTATTTCTTTGGCTCTCTCAATTACTTCTTGTTCAACTACTTCTACCGATTCTTGTTTGGCTATTTTATCTTTTATCAGGCTCCACTTAAGAGAGTCCAGATATTTAGGATACTCTGATTTCACTTGGTCCTCAGTCATTTTGCCTTCATTCCTCATAATAAGCCATCGCTGCAAAAAGGAATCGGGTAAGTCAATCGACACGCTATCAGTGATTTCTTTTTTTAACTGTATCTCAAGCAACTGATTCGACTCTCTTTGAAAATTGTCCTGAACTGTTTCATGAAGTTTATTTCTAAAATTATCCTCACCTTCTACCACACCTTCCCCGAATACTTTGTTAAAGAAGTCCTGACTCAACTCGGCAGGTGCTTTTCTTGTGATGTTTTTCACCGTGAAGCGAAGCATTTCGGACAGTTCAGCTACTTTCTCTTTTTCAATACCTGTGAACATAGCTATGGCAGATTCATCCTTATCCAATGCACTTTTGACATTAAAAACTATCTCTTGATCTTTGGTGAGGCCAATAAATTGTTTAAGCTCTTTTTTTGAAACTTTATTCAAGGGCAGTAATCCTGCACCTTTAAATTCTCCTTCCACTTCTACAATATCTCCATAGACGAAGTCTCCTTCTGAAGTCTCTTCTGGATACGTAGTTTCAGAAAATCTTTCACGTAGTTCTTTGATTGTATCCTCTACAGTACTTTTATCTACTTCAATAAGGTGCTGGGTTGGTTTTAACTTCTGAAATGACAGTTCAAACTCTGGGGCTAGCCCAATATCAAATAAGAATTCAAATTGGGATTGGCTCTCCCAATCAATTGAAGGGAAACCCTGTTCGTTGGGCAATGGCTCCCCTAAGATAGATAGATTCTCTTGTTTGATGTATTCAGAAAGGGACTTTGAAATTAATTGATTGACCTCTTCTG
>DAINOB010000284.1:0-3076 GCA_036735585.1 Cytophagales bacterium
GGTAGAAAGTAGGCCTTCATGGTTCCATTTTTAAGCACAAGTTTTTCAAAGCCTAATTTCTCTGCCAACCAGCGCATTTCTACTATTTTGACCAACTCTTTCATTTCAGCTGGCAATGGACCAAATCGGTCGCTTACTTCTGCTATGATTTGTTCCAGTTCAGCCCGGTTTTTTGCATTATCCAATCTTGTGTAAAGAGCCAATCGCTCGCTAACACTTGCCACATACTGGTCTGGTATCAATATTTGAAAGTCGGTTTCTACCACACAATCGGTCAACAATTCTTTTAGAGATATTTCTTTCTTGAATAATTCCTTGAATTCAGTTTCCTTTAATTCTTGAATAGCCTCATCCAGTATTTTGTGATAAGCTTCGTAGCCCAAGTCGTTCACAAACCCGCTTTGTTCACCTCCAAGCAGGTTGCCTGCACCTCTAATATCCAAATCACGCATGGCAACCTTAAAGCCGTCACCCAAATCAGAAAACTCCTCTAAAGTCCGCAATCGTTTTTTTGAATCTATAGGAAGACTTTCAAGCGGTGGAGTTAGCAAATAACAAAATGCTTTACGATTGGATCGGCCTACCCGGCCTCTCATTTGGTGTAGATCTGATAAACCAATGGTATGGGCTCTATTTATGATGATGGTGTTTGCATTGGGGATATCCAATCCGCTTTCTATAATATTTGTAGAAACCAAAACATCAAATTCGCCCTCAATAAACTTAAGCATAGTTTTTTCGAGTCGCTCGCCTTCCATTTGCCCATGTGCAATCCCAATTCGAGCATCTGGTACCAATTTTAAAATGACATTGGCGATTTCTTCAATGTCAGAAACGCGGTTATGTACAACAAAGACCTGCCCATTTCTTTGCAATTCAAAGCTGATCGCATCTCTCAATACTGCTTCATTGAATACCAAGACTTCTGTGGTCACAGGTTGACGATTGGGTGGAGGTGTAGAAATAACAGATAAATCCCTTGCGCCCATTAATGAAAACTGCAAAGTTCTAGGAATGGGTGTGGCAGTAAGTGTAAGGACATCAATATTCAAACTCATGTTTTTGAGCTTTTCCTTCACCGCTACACCAAACTTTTGTTCCTCATCAATCACAAGAAGTCCCAAACTTTTAAACACAACATCTTTACTTACTATTCTATGTGTACCTATTAAAATATCTGTCGTGCCTGCCTTTACACGCTCCAAGGTTTCTTTGATCTGTTTAGCTGATTTGAAGCGATTGATAAATTCAACTCGAACTGGGAAGGCAGATAGCCTATCTCTAAAAGTTTTAAAATGTTGCATAGCCAAAATAGTGGTTGGCACCAATACGGCTACTTGCTTGCCATTGTCAACAGCTTTAAATGCTGCCCTAACTGCTATTTCAGTTTTCCCAAAGCCTACATCTCCACAGATTAACCTATCCATGTGATGAGGGGCTTCCATGTCTTCTTTTACTTGATTGGTAGCCTTGGCTTGGTCGGGTGTATCCTCATAAATGAAAGAAGTTTCTAATTCAATTTGATACACACTGTCTTTAGCAAAGCTATAACCTTGGGTGGCCATACGCTTGGCATACAGTGCTATGAGTTCTTTGGCAATGTCTTTAACCTTGCGCTTGACTGCCTTTTTCTTATTTTCCCATTCTTGAGAACCCAGTTTGCTCATCAGGGGGGAGGCGCCATCCTTGCCACTGTATTTTGAAATTTTATGAAGGGCATGCACACTCATGAGAAGCATGTCGTCATCTCTGAAAATCAATCGAATAGCCTCCTGATCTTGACCATTTACTTCAATTTTTTCAAGCCCTGCAAAACGTGCAATTCCATGATCAATATGGGTTACAAAATCACCTGCTTGAAGATTCTTAAGCTCCTTTATGGTAAGTGACTTGGTCTTGGTGTGTTGCTCTTGTTTTTTAGACCTGTAAAAGCGCTCAAAAATCTGATGATCAGTGTAGCAAATCAGTTTGTTTTGCCTGTCTATAAATCCTTCGCGTAGACCTATGTGTAGTGACTTATAGTTTAGAAAAGGGCTTTCTGTTTCAAAAATTGAAGATAAGCGATCCAGTTGTTTTACGTAGTCACTTACAATGATGCAGAGATACCCTTGATTTTGATGAGCATCAAGGTCTTCTGATAATCTCTTAAAGTCTTTGTTGAAACTTGGTTGGGGTTTGAACTCAAAAGAATATGTTTCCGCAGAACCCCCTTCGAATCTGCGTCCAAATTCAACACGGATATTCTTTTTGAGCACCTCTTTAATGTTATCCGCGGAATTGAATAATTGCTCGGGATCACTTATGATCTGCGTGCCACCAGCGTTTTTAAGAATTTTTTCAAACTGCTCTGATGCCTTATCGAAATGCTTTTGAAGAACATCTAAAGTATGACCTACATCCTTAATCCACACTTGAACATTATTTCCCATGTAATGCAAAAGGCTTTCTCTTTCTTCCAACATGAGCTTGTCTTGCACATTAGGAATGATAGAAATATGATCAACAATTTTACTTGAGATTTGGCTTTCAGGCTCAAACAATCGAATGCTTTCAATTTCATTTCCCCACAATTCTATTCTGTAAGGTTGTTCATTTGAAAAAGAGAAAACATCAATGATTCCTCCCCTCAAAGCATATTGACCAGGTTCATAAACGAAATCGGTAGCCTCAAAGCCGTATGTCTGAAGCAACTCCGACATAAATGAGACATCAATTTTTTCACCCACTTTGGCCGTAAATGTGTTGGCGACTAAACTCTTTTGATTGATAACTTTATCAGAAAGTGCATCAGGATAGGTAACCACCAATGGCAGATGCTCTTTGTTTTCAATAATCTTGCTTAGCACTTCCGCCCTCAGAAGGACATTGGCATTGTCTATTTCCTCAAAGAAGTACGGCTTTTTATAAGAGGCAGGAAAGTAAAAAACAGGGGCATCTGGCAATAACTGCTTCAAATCTGTGTAGAAATAATCGGCTTCCTCTTTGTCATGAAGAATATATAAGCCTCCCCTCTTTTTTTCTATGTACAAGGCAGCTACTACACAAGCATCAGCACTTCCCACCAGACCTTTCAGTC
>DAINOB010000285.1:0-3052 GCA_036735585.1 Cytophagales bacterium
ATGTCTATACACCGCTTTGCGATTATTGATTGCGGAACCAACACCTTCCATTTGCTTATCTGTGAAAAGGAAGACACTGTGATCTATCCCTACTTTCGAGACAAAGTGCATGTAAAAATTGGCGAAGGAGGTATAGAGGATCGAATCATCAACGACTTGGCTTACAAGCGTGCTATCTCAGCACTGGAGTATTTTCATGCTGCGATACACAAATTTCAAGTAGAGAAAGTGTATGCCACAGCCACGAGCGCTATCAGAAATGCTCAAAATGGACTTCAGCTCGTGCAGGATATTTTTCAAAGAACGGCAATAGAAGTTCAGATTATATCAGGAGAAAAGGAAGCCGAATTGATTTATAAAGGAGTGGCTTTGGCTCATCCCATAGGGCCAGAGAGCAGCCTGATTGTAGACATTGGTGGTGGTAGTGTGGAATGTATCATTGCTGACAGGGATGGATACAAGTGGAAGCGCAGTTATGAAATTGGCGCACAACGACTTTTAGATCGATTTCATAAGCATGACCCCATAACGCCTGAAGATATTGTAGACCTGAAGCAGTTTTTACATTTAACTCTTGAAGATTTACTGGTAGCATGTAAGATACATGAGGTAAGTACTTTGATCGGCTCCTCAGGTTCATTTGATACCCTTTATGAAATGCATGCGCGAAAGAAAAAAATTCCAGTAGCATCTGAGCAAACCTCATTTAGGCTATCAATCGAGGGTTTCAAGGAACTCTACGGTAAATTAGTATCCAGAAATAAAGAAGAAAGATTAAATATGTCCGGAATGGCAGAAGCTCGTGTGGATATGATAGTGGTAGCTTCTGTTTTAATTGATTTTTTGCTTTCCTCCTTGCCGATAGATAGAATAGTAGTTTCCTCTTTTGCGCTCAAAGAGGGAATCATGGTTGAAATAAACCAAGGCATAGAGAAATTCACAGAATCATGAATTGAGTGGGTATGGGAATAGAAGCTTCAAAAATGAGGTGGTCAACCAGGGAAAGTCCGGAGCCTAAAGTTCTGGATCAATTAATGACGGACATTCGTGTGGATGCCATAACAAGTACCTTACTATGGCAACGGGGTATTACTTCCTTTGACCATGCCAAGGAATTTTTTAATCCTTCACTCGATTTATTGCATGATCCCTTTTTGATGGCTGATATGGACAAGGCCGTCAATCGACTATCAGAGGCAATCAGTAAGGGTGAAAAAATCATGATTTATGGGGACTATGACGTGGATGGCACCACTGCGGTAAGCCTTGTCTATGGATTTCTTCAGCAATTTGAAGTTTCATTGATGCATTACATTCCTGATCGCTATGCAGAGGGCTATGGAATCTCTTACAAAGGAGTAAAGTTTGCAGCAGAACAAGGAGTATCCTTAGTCATCAGCTTGGATTGCGGGGTAAAGGATGCCGATAAGATAGCCTATGCAAAAGAATTGGGATTGGAGTTTATAGTCTGTGATCACCACACGCTTGGAGATGAAGTGCATCCAGCGTATGCTCTTTTGAACCCTAAACGGCCAGATTGTGAATATCCTTACAAAGAGCTATCCGGCTGTGGAGTTGGATTTAAGCTGATGCAAGGCTTTTGTAGACAACAGTGTATTGAGGAGGATCGCTTGTTTGAGTACCTTGATCTTTTATGTATCAGCATAGGTGCAGACATTGTTCCCATCACAGGGGAAAACAGGATTTTGGCCTATTGGGGCCTTCACAGAATAAACCAGTCTCCTAGACCCGGTATAGAGGCCCTAACTTTGGTAGCAGAGTTCAAAAAAGAACTAAACATCAGCAATGTAGTTTTTGGTCTTGCCCCTAGAATCAATGCTGCAGGTAGGATAGCACATGGAAATTTGGCAGTGCAGCTGCTTCTTTCTAAAAATAAGGAAGAAGCTCAAAGCTTTGCGATGGAAATCAATGGACTCAATGTGTCCAGAAGAACCTTCGACAGCGATATTACTGCAGAAGCCTTAGAAATGATACGCAGCAATACTCTTTGGGAAGAAGCAGTAAGCACAGTCCTATACAAGGAAGATTGGCATAAAGGCGTAGTGGGAATAGTGGCTTCTAGATGCATCGAACATTACTTCCGACCTACCATTATCCTCACCCAAAATCAAGGGCTTGCAACAGGATCTGCACGCTCTGTTCCAGGATTTGATGTGTATGAAGCCATAGCAGCATGTAGTGAATTATTGGAGCAGTTTGGAGGACACCAGCATGCAGCAGGCCTTAGTTTAAAGCCCGATAAGATTGAGGAGTTTAGAGCAAGATTTGATCAGGAGGTCAAGCAAAGAATCACCTCAGATTTGCTTATACCTAGGTTATGGATTGACCTTTGGATACATCCTGAAGACATCACAGAGCGGCTATATAGAATAGTGCAGCGCATGAGTCCTTTTGGACCTGGCAATATGCAGCCTGTATTTGCACTTAAAGGAGTGTTGCCAACTCAGCCACAATTGCTTAAAGAATCTCATATTAAATTCAAGTTGGTAAGACCTAATTTATCTACACTGGATGTCATAGGGTTTGGAATGGCTGAGTCTTTTGAATGGCTGGGTGGTGACAAACAGCTGGATTTGGCATTTCAAATACAGTTAAACGAATTTAACGGAAAGCAATCGCTGCAATTACAATTGAAAGCGTTACGTCTTTCATCTGACAAAAACTTAGGTTGATTTGCATGATTGGGTTCTTTCTTGCAGAAGATAAATCCGTAAGTGCAATCAGCAAACCTCTATATTTGCGAGTATAGCCTATCAACCCATTAATTTGGAAACCCTTAGACTTCACGCGGAGCATCTTTTTAAAAAGTATAAATCACGAACCGTGGTCAATGATGTGTCAGTAGATGTGCATCAGGGTGAAATAGTAGGATTACTTGGCCCCAATGGAGCAGGAAAGACAACTTCTTTCTACATGATTGTAGGCTTAATAAAGCCAAATGCTGGAAAAATTTTCTTGGGGGACGAAGAAATCACTGATCTCCCTATGTACAAGCGCGCCAGGAAAGGTGTAGGATATTTGGCACAAGAGG
>DAINOB010000286.1:0-3041 GCA_036735585.1 Cytophagales bacterium
GTCCAAACTTGCTTTTTTAGCTGGTTCTTATTTTTGCTTATAATGGCGTTTGCCGTTTCTACGATGTTGGAAGTGGACCGGTAGTTTTGCTCCAGTTTAAATACTTTCAGATCAGGGTAGTCTCTTTCAAAATTTAAGATGTTTTGAATATCCGCACCACGAAAAGCATAAATACTTTGAGCATCATCGCCTACCACACAGATGTTTTGATTGCGTGCAGAGAGCTTTCTGGTGATCAGATATTGCGAAATATTGGTATCCTGAAATTCATCTACCATGGTGTAGGAGAAGCGAACTTGGTATTTGTTCAAAACTTCTAAATGGTCTTTAAAAAGCACATTGGTATTGAATAGGAGATCGTCAAAATCCATGGCTCCTGATTTGAACAGCCTGTCTTGATAGTTTTTGTAAATCTTACCCATTTCAGGCCTTCTAGCCTCTATATCTCCTTCCAGATATGCAGGATTGTTCAGGTATTCATTTACCGATACTAACCTGTTCTTGGCACTAGATATTCGACCAAGTACAGTAGAAACCTTATAGAGCTTGTCGTCCAAGCCCATTTCCTTAACGATACTTCTGAGCAGAGATTTCGAGTCTTCTGTATCGTAAATAGTAAAGTTGGGAGTGTAGCCGAGATAGTGTGCTTCTGATCTAAGAATTTTGGCGAAAACAGCATGAAAAGTCCCCATCATCAAGCTACGTGCAGGGGATCCTACCAATTGCTCGATTCTATTTCGCATTTCTTTAGCTGCTTTATTCGTAAAAGTGAGCGCCAAAATGGAAAATGGATCTACTCCTTTTTCCAAAAGATAGGCTATTCTGTAGGTGAGAACCCTTGTTTTACCCGATCCTGCACCAGCTATGATCATGATGGGCCCCTCTGTTTGCATGGCTGCAGCCCTTTGCGCCTCATTCAATCCCGAAAGAAAGTCCATTCCTTCTCTTATTTTTGTAAGGCAATATAAGGGCTATAGTGCCGTGTAGCTATAAAGCTTATCCACATTTCTTCATGATTGTAATAGACCATGTCATTTTAAGCGATGATATCGCAGAAAGTTTTTTTGTATGTGATTTGAGCAGGTGCAAAGGAGCATGTTGTGAGGAAGGTGACTTGGGAGCGCCTTTGGATATAAAGGAGATACAGGCCTTGTCCAATAATTATACCTCAATAGCTCCATACCTAACAGATGCTGCCAAGGAAATAATTGAGAAAGAAGGACTATTCATCGAAGATTTTGAGGGGGACTACAGCACTCCCACGGTTTCAGGACGTGAATGTGTATACAGTATCAGAGAAAATGGCATACTGAAATGTGGTATCGAAAAAGCTTGGAAGGAGGGTAAATCAGATTTCCAAAAGCCTATTTCCTGTCACTTGTATCCGATTCGTATCAGCAAACACGATGAGTTTGAAGCAGTAAATTATCATCGTTGGCAGATTTGCAGCCCTGCTTGTTCATTAGGAGAGCGCTTGAAAATTCCGCTATACATTTTTCTTAAGGAAGCACTTATTCGAAAATATGGATCTCTGTGGTACCAAAAGTTAGTAGAAGAGATCGAAGCGAAAAAGAACCCTTAAGCTGCTTTACTGTAGATCGCTAAAATCAAAGTCCTCCAGATATTTGGTGGTAAAATTACCCTCTTTGAACCCAGGATCGTCCATAAGTTTGATGTGAAAAGGAATGGTGGTTTTAATACCTTCAATCACAAATTCCTGCAAGGCCCTCTTCATTCTTACAATTACTTCTTCCCTTGATTGTGCGCTTACAATCAGTTTGCCAATCATAGAATCATAGTTAGGAGGAATGGTGTAGCCCGAGTAAACGTGTGAATCTATCCGAACACCATGTCCACCAGGAATATGAAGCGTGGTTATTTTTCCTGGATTGGGTCTAAAACCATTTCCTGGGTCTTCAGCATTGATTCTACATTCCATAGAATACATCTTTGGATAGTAATTTTTGCCTGAAATAGGAATGCCAGCAGCCACTTTAATTTGCTCCTTGATGAGGTCATAATCAGTGACTTCCTCTGTGATGGGGTGCTCCACTTGAATTCTGGTATTCATTTCCATAAAGTAGAACTCACCGAATTTATCAACCAGAAATTCTATAGTTCCTGCTCCTTCGTAATTGATGGATTTTGCACCCGCAATTGCCGCTTGACCCATTTTCTCTCTTAATTCATCAGTCATGAAGGGAGAAGGGGTTTCCTCTACTAATTTTTGGTGTCTGCGTTGGATAGAACAATCTCTTTCAGATAGATGACATACTTTACCATATTGATCACCTACAATTTGAATTTCGATATGGCGAGGTTCTACAATAAACTTTTCTAAATAGAGTCCATCATTGCCAAAGGAATTACTGGCTTCCATTTTAGCATCATTCCATGCTTTCTCAAATTCTTCATCGTTGTTCACCACACGCATTCCCTTACCACCACCACCAGCTGTTGCTTTGAGGATTACCGGATATTTAATCTTGTTGGCAATTTTAATTCCTTCTTTGATGGTTTTAAGAAGTCCGTCAGAGCCTGGAATGGTAGGCACTCCAGATTTCTTCATAGTGGCCTTTGCAGAAGACTTATCACCCATGGCATTAATCATCTCTGGTGTGGGACCTATAAATTTGATCCCATAGTCCTTGCAAATTTGGCTGAATTCTGCATTCTCTGACAAAAAACCATAGCCAGGATGGATAGCATCTGCATTAGTAATTTCTGCAGCGGAGATAATGCTAGGTATGTTCAAGTAAGATTGCTTTCCAGGAGGAGGACCTATACATACCGATTCGTCTGCAAATCGTACATGTAGACTTTCTCGGTCAGCGGTGGAATACACGGCTACCGTTTTAATATTCATCTCCCTGCAGGTGCGCATGATTCGGAGGGCAATCTCACCTCTATTGGCAATGAGTATTTTCTTAAACACAGTTTTTAATTTAAGATCGAAACTAGGTGCAATTCGTAGAAATTAATCAAATCGGCTCTACCAAGAACAAAGGTTGGTCATACTCTACTGGAGTAGCATTGTCCAC
>DAINOB010000287.1:0-3034 GCA_036735585.1 Cytophagales bacterium
GTCCTGCGATTACTTCAATGCAGGCACTGTTGAATTTATCATGGACGATCAGCTTAAATTTTACTTTCTAGAAATGAACACCAGGTTGCAAGTGGAGCACCCCGTAACAGAGATGGTGACAGATGTAGATCTGGTAAAAGAGCAAATAAAAATTGCTGAAGGCAGAACTTTGAGTTTTACCCAAGAGCAATTAGAAATTCGTGGACATAGTATTGAATTGCGGGTGTATGCAGAAGATCCAAAAAACAATTTTCTTCCAGATATCGGCACTCTCAAAATTTACAACAGACCGCAAGGCAACGGTATTCGAGTAGATGATGGATTTGAACAAGGCATGGAAATCCCAATCTATTATGATCCGATGATTGCCAAGCTTGTAGTGTTTGCAGAAAACAGAACCGAAGCCATTGCAAAAATGATTAGAGCCATAGATGAATACACCATCGTGGGCGTAGAAAATACACTTGCTTTTGGGAAATATGTAATGCAGCATGAGGCATTTATATCAGGCAATTTCAATACACACTTCGTTGACAAGCATTTTAAACCTGAATTGATGGATTCGGGAGTTGAAAATCAGGAAGACCTAGAGGTATTGGGGGCGGTTTTGGCAGCGAAAGCGCTTACAAAAATGAACAATCAAGCAAATTCATCAAACGCAAGCCTTCCACATGGCAACAAATCAGAATCATCGGCATGGAAAAATAGAAAACAGATGAGCAGTTAAACTTGAATATAAGGCAATTGTATTCGCACTTCTGTGCCAATGTTGGGTTCACTTTTAATGTCTATGACCCCTCCTAACTTGCTGATAAAATCTGCCACGATTTTTAATCCAAGGCCTGTTCCAAGTTCATTGGCAGTGCCTTTGGTAGTAAAACCAATAGAACTCTGAAGTTTTTGTAAAATATCTTTGCTCATGCCTATTCCTGAGTCTTTTACTACAATGATTACAAAACCATCCTCTTTATAAAGTAGCAAATCAATAGTATCTCCTCTCTTACAATACTTTATACTATTAGCCAAAAGGTTGCGAATAGCTATAGTTATTCTTTCTTTGTCTGTGGAGGATTCAATCTCCTCATCACAGGCTAGCCTTATCACTATTCCTTTCTGCATAGCTTCGGTTTCTGTCTGATGGATAACCTCCTTTAACAATTGAGGCAAATCTACCAGCTGAAGACTCAAATGATCTCCTTCCATCTGACTTCTGGCCCAAACCAATAGATTGTTGGTGATTGAGGTGGTTCTTTGCAAATTTTCTTTTAGCTGCACCACCAATTTTTGAAAGTCTTCTGTGCTTATTTGATTGTTGTTGAGCAAATCCAATACAGCACTTAATGTACCTAATGGCCCTCGAAGGTCGTGTGCAATGATTGAAAAAAGCTTATTCTTCACTTGATTAATTTCTTCAAGTTGTATAGACTGTCTTTCTATTTCATCTTTTGAGTCTTGAAGTACTTTTATATTTCTACTTCTTTGCCTACGGTCACGGATTTGAAAAGCTGCCACTAAAAAGGCAATGATTGTCAGCGAAACAGACATGTAAATAACCAATCTCTGCTTGTTCAAAATTTCAGTCTGCTCTAAGTCTTTTTGCAGTTGCCTTGATTTCAAATCTTTTTGTCTTTGATCAAAATAAAATTCAGAAAGCAATCCGGCAGTCTCAAGTCTATCCTTCCTAAGGTAAAGCGTGTCAATATTGTCGATCATCTTTTGCTGAACATCTATCGCTTTTTTAAATTCTCCACTGTGATAGTAACTGTTGAACAATGCATTGTATGCTTCTCGATTGACACTCGGATTTTCTGACCGATTCAATAATCGAAGAGTGGCTTGAATAGCCCGATCTCTAGCATCTAATTGGCCCAATCTACCATACAATTCGGCAATCATGGCTAAATTTTTAAGCATTTCCAGTGAATCAATTCCTTGAGCAATTACATTATTGGCCTCCGTATAATGTTCTAAAGCCCGGGTATAGTTCGATGCCTTATAATGCATCTCCCCTATACTTGCTAGGATAGAAGCTAAAGTACCGTTGTTACCCACCGATCTGCTTCTTTCTAGCGTAAGGTCCATATAGAATTGCATACTGTCTTCTTTGGCCAATAACTTGAAAACAGAAAATAAGCGGTAATAAGCCTCACATAGATTATAGGCATCTCCCAAACTGGTGAACGCTTCCTTACTTTTTCTATGATACTCTAATCCTTTAGAAGGCAAGCCCATAGCTACATAAACATTTCCGATGATACCATATAGATTGGCCATGTTTATTCGATTGTTCGTCTTTTCGGCTAGTGAAAGTGCTTTTAAGTAATAATCTACAGATTTATCATAATACCCAATATCATTATAAGTGAGGCCAATATTTGAATACAGAAAGACGAGGTTACTTATTTTTTCATATTGCTCCGCAATGGCTATAGCCTCTCGCATAGTTGCAATAGCTCTACCATATTCATTGTCGATTGCATAGTACATCCCCAATAAACCTAAAGGGCGCACTTTATTGATGCTTGATAGCCCCATACTATCTATCCATGCGATAGCTAATTCGGCATAATATCTACCAGAATCAATCCTGGATTCGTACCTAAAAATTTCTGACAGATTGCATAAACTGCTAATTATCAATACGGTATCTTTCAATTCAGGAAAGAAACTGTAGGCTTTTCTAAAGTTATCTAATGCCTTTGGTGAATTTCCTTTGATTGCGAAATACTGACCGTAGTTTGAATACAAAAATGCGTAATGTTCCTTAGGGTGAAATCCGGTGCCAAGCGCAATTTCTGCTCTAGAATTGTAAAAAACGACACTATCTGGATCCTTAGCCAAAAGATTTAATCATTTTTTCAAATCCGATAAAGGGGTATCTTTTGATCCTACTTGCTTGAAATTTGCCGAATCACCCTTTTTTTGAGCATGTATACCCAGTGATGTTATTATGAATACAACAACGAAAAAGAGCAGGTACAGATTAGACCTAAAGATCATTTAGCAAATATGTAACAGGATGTTAGTAAGTCAA
>DAINOB010000288.1:0-2992 GCA_036735585.1 Cytophagales bacterium
GGAGATGTGGTAGTGCTCAGAGCAACGGGAGGCAGTGGATACAATGCTTATTTTTATTCTCAGCTTGGTGTAGCGTTAAATTCTGTTGAAACTTTAGTAATTCCGAACTCTGCGGGTGCCAATGATGCTTATGTAGTGCAGCAAGTTCTAAACGCAGAAGCCATTTGGATAGCGGGAGGAAATCAAGCCACTTACATTACTCATTGGAAAAATACAGCACTTGATTCAGCCATTCAATTCGTAATACACCAGAAAAATACTGCAATTGGAGGCACCAGTGCAGGTATGGCCATTCTAGGGCAAGGGTATTTCTCCGCCATTCAAGGAACAATTAGCTCAGCGTTAGCATTGGCAAATCCTTTCGATCCCACAATCACACTAGGTTGGTCAGATTTTATAAATCATCCTAGACTTGGAAACACCATCACAGACACCCATTTTGACAATCCTGATAGGCGGGGTAGACTCTTAACATTTTTAGCAAGGCTTCAGGACACCACACAATATTCAATAAAAGCAATAGCATGTGACGAGTACACAGCAGTATGTATTGATAGCCAGGGCATGGCGCGTGTCTATGGAGAATGGCCACTTGAAAACGACAATGCCTACTTTGTGCAGGTGAACTGTCAGCTACCCAATGTGCCTGAGGTTATGCAGATTGGCCAACCTTTGACTTGGCAAAGAAATGGCGCAGCACTAAAAGTGTATAACATTAAGGGTGATACCACCGGTTCAGGCACATTCAATACTCAAAACTGGCTAAGTGGCACAGGTGGCAACTGGCTTCACTGGAGTGTATCTGCTGGAATATTTTCCTCACAAACAGGTACGCCTGCGCAATTATGCACTATTCAGAGTATTCAAACATCTAAAGAAAACCCCACCGAATTAAATACTTGGTATCCCAATCCTACTCATTTTATTGACCTAGCCATACCTTCAGATTGGGAACACCAACTATATGAAATCTCGCTTTACAATAGCTTAGGAAAGGTAATCCTAAATACAAATGCATACCCTGGAGAACATTTCTCTAAAGAGACTCTAAGTTCAGGTATTTACTTTTTGAATGTAAAAGACGCTTCCAATCGATTGAAGCTGTACAAACTATTTTTGGAATAAAATCAGTAGAATTACTTCAATTGTTGATGAAGCTGCAAGGAGGTATCTAGAAATATAATCCTAGGATTGCCATTGCGCTCTATATGATAAACTGCATCATTCAAAATAGTAAGGCAAGATTCGCAACGCTCTAAAGGCAGTTTTGAGCTTAATCTTTTGATAACTTCCTTTCTACTATCTGGTACCCGTAACAAACTCTCTGACCCATATCGAAGTACAAGGCTATCCCTTACCAGCTTAAATGCGTGATGAAACATGCCCTTTTGCTCTTCTTTGTTCATTTCAGCAAACAAGGTCATGAGGTCGTTTAATTGTGGGAAGGCCACATCTCTGCTGGCTCTAAACCAATCCAACGCAAAGGCAGCAGGATCTACTCCTTTATGATTCAACAAATGAAGGGCTTCAGCCATATTGCCTTCGGTCACAGCTGCTATTTTCTCGGCCTCACTTGCCTCTGCTTGTTTATTTGATAGAAGGTATTGTTCAACCTCCGATTCGGTATAAGGTGGCACATGTAATATTTGAGTTCTGGAAAGAATAGTAGGTAGAATACTATCCAGTGCTTCCGCAATCATAATGATTTTAGTGGCTATGGGTGGCTCTTCAAGCAACTTCAACAATCGATTGGCCGCGGTAACGTGAATCATTTCAGGAAGCCATAAAAAGATAATTTTCACACTGGCTTCAAAAGGCTTAAGCGATAATGCTTTTGCAATGACCCTGCTTTCATTTTTGCTGATAATAAAGGCTTTGCCGAGAGATCCCAAATATTCACCCCAAGATTGAAGGTTTGGAAAGGTATTCTGCCCTAAATAACCGCGCCATTCAGCCAAATGGGCAATTTCTGGCTCTTGACTGTCCCTGTCCCCAGCACCAGCTACCGGATAAATAAAAGTAACATCAGGATGAATAAACTTGTCGTACTTGGTACATCCCGCACACTTCCCGCAACTATCACCCATTTCTGTAGGATGCTCACATACAAGTATTGCGCCTAGGGCTTTTGCCAGCATGAATGCCCCTGATCCTGCTCTTCCATGAATCAGAAGTGCATGCGCCAAATGATCATGTGATACTGCTTGTTTTAGCTTTGCAGTTAGCTCTCCCAGCTCATATACATTGGAAAATCTCATAATAAGAAGAAGCGTTTTCTATTCTTATGTGACTGTTGGTACACATGTGAAAGCATGCGATGGGTGGACTCATCGAGTTTGATGTCACGTCTTCCCATTACCATTTCAGCAGTTTGCAGCATTTTTTGAAGATCATACTCCTGCCATTTGTTTTGTGGGCCACCCCAGGAAAACGATGGAATAAAAGTTTCAGGAAAACCTCCACCAAAGATATTGCATCCCACGCCTACCACAGTGCCAGTATTGAACATGGTATTGATACCTGCTTTGCTATGATCGCCCATGATCAATCCACAGAACTGAAGCCCTGTGTCTACCATAGCCTCTTTTTCATAGCTCCACACCTTTACAGTTGCATAGTTGTTTTTAAGATTAGAGCAGTTGGTGTCTGCTCCCAGATTGCACCACGATCCAAGCACTGAATTACCCAAAAAACCATCATGACCTTTGTTGGTGTAGCTATGGATAACCACATTCGAGAGCTCTCCTCCTACTTTAGATCCCGGCCCAATGGTAGTATCTCCTTTTATTTTTGCTCCCATATTTACCACCGAGCCTTCGCCAAGAGCAAAAGGACCTCTAATCATTGCTCCTTCTTGAATCTCTGATCCGCGTCCAAGGTATATAGGCCCTAATTCAGCATTAAGGGTGGCATTCTTAATTTTAACTCCCTCTTCTACAAACACATGCTCAAGACCATAGACAACCGTATGCCTATCAACAATTGGTTCACT
>DAINOB010000289.1:0-2973 GCA_036735585.1 Cytophagales bacterium
GGGAGAAGTAGATCCCTCGGGAATCACAAGTGTTGTAAAAAAACTCAACGACATACTGAAATACTAATGATTAAATGAACAGAAAGCCCATCAGTTATGACTAGGATTCCAAATTTTCTTTATTTTCTATATCCTCAGTGCCTGTAGTTGATTCCGATTGTTGAGGCTTTAATTCAAGGTGCTTCTGAATCTTTTTACTATGCACTCTATCTCCAATAAAGTGTACTACAAAAATAAGAATAAAGCCAAATCGACTGATAAGCGGAAGCACCAAAGCTAGGGCCATGCACAATAAGAATATGAAAGGAACGGTAAGTGCTCGGAGCTTGACCCATTTCAGGGTAAAGGATTCTATAGTCTCCTGTAAGTTTTCTTTCTTGATTACATACTGTAGTAAACAATAGTTGATAAATCCTATCATGGCTATGTTGAGGCAATACAACATAAATGCGCTTTTGTCAAAAAAACCATAATTGGAATATACAGCAGTGGTAAATGGCAATAAAACTACAAAGAACAGTATCCAGATATTCAGCCAAACAAAAGCATTATCTGCGCTTTTAAGATAAGAGCACGTACGTAAGTGAGCTTTCCAAAAAATGGCAGTTACCAGAAAACTAACTGTAAAGCCAATCAAACTCGGAATTCTGTTTCGTAGAATTTTATCCATCCCCAAGGTCTTTACTTCCTCATATACAGGTAGTTTTACTTCAAGGATCAAAAGAGTCATTGCAATAGCGAAAACTGCATCGCAAAAAAAGATTATTCTATCTACAGGGTATTTATTGTGAAGCATATTTGTTCATTAAGATTAGCGTGTCTGCCACTCAACCATACCTTGATAACCAAGTGGGTTTTGATCAATTCATCAGATCTTTTTTATAAGTCAATCAAGGAAACTTTGGAAACTTGCTGAAGTCTGGCTTTCGCTTTTCTAAAAAGGCATTTTTACCTTCTTTGGCTTCTTCGCTGAGGTAATAGAGTAGGGTAGCATTGCCCGCCAATTCCTGAATTCCTGCTTGGCCATCCAATTCGGCATTGAAAGCAGATTTGAGCATGCGTAGGGCCAATGGGCTTTTTTCAAGCATCTTTTCACACCATTGTAGGGTTACTTCTTCCAGCATTTCCAGAGGCACTACTTTATTTACAAGTCCCATATCCAGAGCCTCTTGCGCATTGTATTGATCACAGAGAAACCATATTTCTCTAGCTTTCTTTTGTCCGACCACTCTCGCAAGATAAGAGGCACCAAAACCCCCATCAAAACTACCTACTTTCGGTCCTGTTTGTCCGAATTTGGCATTCTCCGCAGCAATAGTAAGATCGCAAACCACATGCAACACATGGCCACCCCCAATAGCCCATCCAGCCACCATAGCTACTACGGGTTTTGGAATGGATCGTATCATTTTCTGTAAATCCAGTACATTCAGTCTTGGAATGGTATCCTTTCCCACATAGCCACCATGGCCTCTTACGCTTTGATCTCCTCCTGAACAAAATGCATTGCCACCTTCTCCAGTCAATATCACCACCCCAATTTCTGTAGATTCTCGGCAATAGTTCATAGCATCGATCATTTCCTGCACGGTAAGCGGAGTAAATGCATTATGCACCTCGGGTCGGTTGATGCTGATTTTGGCTATGCCCTTGTAATAGCTAAAGATGATCTCCTTGTATTCTTTAATTACTTTCCAATCGGCCATAATGGGGATGTGATTTAAGCTTTTGTTTAAAATTAGATAGAAAGGTTACGGACTGTTGTGAATCTACAAATATCTCTAAAACAGCAGATTGATTCTGATGCGCTAGAAATTGCTCGAGCGTTTCATCCAAAGTCTGTAAATCTGAGGCGCAAAAATAAGCGAAGCCTGCTTCTGTACACAATGAAACTGCTGTCAAGTGCTGTTGGGTTTCAAAATAGGTTTCGAGCTCTGGTTGCTGCCTGGCTTCAGGTAACATTCTGAAAATGCCTCCACCATGATTGTTGAAAACAACAATCCTCAGGTTATCTGGAATATGGTTGTGCCAGAAAGCATTGCGATCGTAGAAAAAGGCCATATCACCGGTAAGAAGAAACACCAATTTATCAGGATGGGCTAAGGCATGACCTACAGCGGTACTGTTTGATCCATCAATCCCAGATGTTCCCCTGTTAACAAAAACATCAAAGCGATGCTGCTGAGTATTTCCCCAGAAGTTGGCATAACGAACGGCCATGCTGTTGGCTAGGTGAACCACACACTCTTTGGGCAATCGATTCCAAACTACATTTGAGGCAGGCCACTCTGCTAAGGGAGTTGATTTTGGATTGAATTCTGTCAAAAATTCAGCAGTAAGACTATCGAATAATTGCCAGGCTTTTTGAAAGTCCTTATCAAAAGAGGTAGTCGATTGCAAAAGTCCATCTATCCATGTCTCAGATGCTCCCTTTAAAACGGCATGAAGGCTACCATAGGTATCTGCTTCTCCACCATCTAGTGCTATGTGTTTCAGTGCAGAACTAGAACGCAGAAGCAATTTTAGATTTTTAGAGAGGGGATGATGACCGAAGGACAAAACAACATCAGGTCGCAATTGATCATAGATTTCTTCTGAAATAAAAAGATCTTGGTGGTGGATGCAGCCTTCAAAGTAAAGTCCCGATCCAATTTCCCCTACGATTACAGCTCCTTTGTTGTGAAGGGCTATCAACTGCTCAATTAAAATTTGGCTCGGCTTGCAGTATTGGCTCACCACAATCAATAATTTGCCCTGAATATCGATTAAAGGATTCTTTACTTGATGCTGCGCTGGCTGAGCAATGCCACAATGCACGATAGGAGGATGCTCAGGGTAGGAGATAATTTGGTTTGGCAAGGGATAAAAAGGCTCTCGCAGGGGAATGTTAATATGAACAGGACCGGAAGGGCTGCCTATACTGATCAGATAAGCCTCATTGATCATTCTGGTACTTTGCCTTTTTGTTTGTGC